>JBOFIR010000207.1:0-43837 GCA_051650265.1 Cellulosilyticaceae bacterium | reverse complement strand
TGGCGCTGCTGTTGCATCAATGATGTATGCAAGCTTTGCTCTAGAGATCTGATGTTTGTCCGCTACTGGTCTCATTACTGTTCCGATTGTAAGACAGTTGAAATAGTCATCAATAAAGATTAATGCACCTAAGAATGATGTCCCAAGTTGTGCACCTTTTTTAGATTTAATTTTATTTCCAGCCCAATCCCCATAAGCTCTTGATCCACCTGCCATTGTAATAACAGCTACAAGTGCACCTAAGAAACCTAAGAACAAGATAATTGATGCATTAGCACCTAGTTTTTCTGCCATCAGCGCAAAGGTTACATCAAACGCCTTTACAACGCCACCACCTGTATTAAATGCATAAATCAGTGTTCCTGATAAAATTCCTACGATTAGAGATGAGATTACCTCTTTTGTCATGAGCGCTAACGCGATCGCTATAATTGGTGGTAAAATAGATAACCATCCGATATCAATTGCTTCCATATTTTTATCTCCCTTCAATCTATCACTATGTATTTTAAATAACAAAAAAAGCCTTGAGCAGATCACTCAAGGCTTCGATTCTTATCCGACCAAATACATCTCTCGTGCTGAGGGTGTATTTCTCATTTAACAACGCGTCTCTCGTGATAGCTCCCCACAAATTGCTTTGTGACAGTGTTATACATATTTTGTATAACCCCAACGTTATAGCCTTAAAGCGTCGACTATACGTTTCGGCGACTTTTCCTTTCTGTCAGCTTCAATGTGCTTAGCTCTGCTGACATACTCTTAAAAACCGCAACCTCTATCTACTTGGGTATTTGATTGTTATTTCTCCTACACTATATAACATAAATCCGAAGTTGTAAAGTAAGATTTGACATAAATTTTTGATTATCATTTAATATTTCCAGGATTTGTGAGAATTTTATCATCTTTTCGCTTCACCCTTTTACTGCATTCTAATAGCCCCTATCCCTTGATATCAAATGGAATCTCCCTCTCTTTATATCCTTATTTCTATAAGTTTCTGCTATCCTGTTTAAGTTCTAAAATTTTTTTGTATTTTTTCTCACATCTTACAGTTAACATAGCACGCCCTTTTAGACAAAGAGCCTATAAGGTCATATCCCATAGGCTCTTATTACTTTAGCTGAGTGCTGCCTGTTCCATCAAATACAAATCAACGGCGTGGGCTGCCTTTCTTCCTTCTGCAATGGCCCATACAACTAGTGACTGACCTCTGCGCATATCCCCAGCTGCAAAAACACTTGGCAAGGACGTCTGATAATCTTTGCTCGTCTTGACATTACCCCGTTCATCATATGCAATGCCTAGATCATGCAACATCCCCTCATGTTCTGGATGAAGAAATCCCATGGCAAAGAGTGCAAGATCGCAGTCGATCTCAAAACCACTACCAGGAATATCATTAAAGTTTTCATCCACAGCCACGCCATGAAGTTTTTTGACTTTTCCACCTATTCCACTAAATGCTGTGGTTTTTATAGAAAACTTACGCATCCCTCCTTCTTCTTGTGAGGTAGAGGTGCGCATAATCATTGGATACATCGGCCAAGGACATTTTTCCGTACGCCCTTGTGGTGGTTTGGGCATAATCTCAAGTTGCGTCACAGACTTTGCACCTTGCCTGAGTGCCGTTCCAATACAGTCACTTCCTGTATCCCCACCACCTATTACAATCACATGCTTATCTTTGGCAGTAATCTCTGGCTCTACAAAGGGTATCCCCTGACATCGTTTATTCTGTTGTGTGAGAAACTCTACCGCCACATGTAATCCTGTTAGATTACGTCCTGGAACAGGTAGATCCCTAGCCTGCGTAGCACCCCCACACAATACAACTGCATCAAATTCTTTGACAAGATGCGCCGCTGGATAATCCCGACCTACCCAAGTATTGGTAAGAAAAGTGATTCCCTCTTCTTCTAAAAGTTTCACCCTTCGCTCTACTATATTTTTTTCTAGCTTGAAATCCGGTATGCCATAAGAAAGTAGTCCACCTATCCGATCTGCACGTTCAAATACGGTTACTGTGTGCCCTGCTTTATTGAGCTGATCACTGCATGCAAGCCCCGATGGTCCTGAACCAATCACTGCTACCTTCTTCCCCGTACGGCGTGCAGGTGGATTTGGCACGATCCATCCTTCTTCAAACCCTTTGTTAATAATACTCAGTTCCATCTGTTTGATGGCTACAGGCTGCTCATGAATGCCTAGTACACACGCTGATTCACATGGATGAGGGCATACTGTGCCTGTAAATTCCGGAAAATTATTGGTACGTAGGAGCAGCTGAAGTGCCTTCTTCCATTGCCCTCTGTATACCATATCGTTAAACTCAGGAATGATATTGCCCAGAGGACACCCCGCAAAGGAGTTACAAAAAGGGACACCGCAATCCATGCACCTAGCCGCTTGCTCACGCACATACTCTTCTTCAGGTAAGATATAGACATTTTTGTAATCACCTAAACGTTCATTCACCGGCCTTTTTTCTAGTTCTTGACGTGGGTATTCCATAAACCCTGTTACTTTCCCCATATTGGCCTCCTCCTTAATCTACCCTATTCTTTTGCTCTAGGATCGCTTTATAAGCAGGTGAGATCACCCGATAAAACTTCCCACGTGCATCTTCCCATGTATCAAGCAGATGTGCACCCTTGGCACTTCCTGTAGCCATCACATGCTTGCCAATCAGTTCTTTTACAACTTGCGCATCTGGTGTATCCGTCAGTTGTTCCAAGACCACAAACTCCCTGTTAAGCTTTGTCTCAAAGTCTGCTTGTTGGTCATAAACATAAGCAACTCCTCCGCTCATACCAGCTGCAAAATTATAGCCCGTGCTTCCAAGTACTACCACCACGCCGCCTGTCATGTATTCACAGCCATGATCACCTAAGCCTTCAATGACAGCCGTTGCACCTGAGTTACGCACTGCAAAGCGTTCTCCTGCACGACCATTGATGTAGACTTCACCACTGGTCGCACCATAGAGCAGTGTATTGCCAACGATGATATTTTCATCTGCCTCAAAAGTACTCTCTACTGGTGGTTTGATAATAATTTTTCCACCTGATAGGCCTTTTCCTACATAATCATTCGCTTCCCCTTGAAGTGCCAGTGTCAGACCTGGCGCTGCAAATGCACCAAAACTTTGCCCCGCGCTACCACTAAAGTTCAACCAGATTGTATCTTCAGCAAGCCCTACCTCACCGTATCGCCGAGCAATCTCTCCGCTGAGCATAGTGCCCACTGTACGATTGATATTACGAATATCAAAGTCAGCCTGCACCCCTTTGCCACTCTCAAGTGCTGGCATTGCTACCTCAATCAACTGATGATCGAGTGCCTTTTCTATCCCATGATCTTGACTGCTTACATTACGACAGGCAATACGCAGCGGCAAGTTCGGTCTATAGAGAATAGGTGACAGATCCACACCTTTTGATTTCCAATGTTTGAGTGCTTCATCCACCTCTAGTACATCACTACGGCCGATCATTTCATCGATGGTTCTAAATCCAAGGCTTGCCATCAGACCCCTTACCTCTTCTGCTACAAAGAAGAAATACTTGATGAGGTGCTCTGGCTTTCCAGAGAACTTCTTGCGAAGCTCAGGATCTTGTGTTGCTACACCTACTGGACATGTATTGAGATGACACTTTCTCATCATCATACAACCTGATACCACAAGAGGTGCTGTTGCAAAGCCATACTCCTCTGCACCGAGTAGCGCTGCGACCACCACATCACGCCCTGTCTTGATCTGTCCATCTGTCTGAAGGATAATACGTCCTCTAAGGTTATTGAGCAGTAGAACCTGCTGTGCTTCGGCTAACCCTAGCTCCCAAGGCAAGCCTGCATGCTTGATGGAGGTGAGGGGGGATGCACCTGTGCCACCATCATGTCCTGATACCAAGATTACATCTGCCTTTGCCTTTGCCACACCTGCTGCAACTGTGCCTACCCCAACTTCCGAAACTAACTTAACAGAAATACGGGCCTTTGAATTCACATTTTTGAGGTCATGAATCAACTGTGCAAGATCTTCAATGGAATAAATATCATGATGCGGTGGTGGTGAGATCAAATCAATCCCCGGCGTGGAATGACGTACTTTACCAATGACTTCATTAACTTTACCTCCCGGAAGTTGCCCTCCCTCTCCAGGTTTTGCCCCTTGTGCCATCTTAATCTGTAGTTCATCCGCATTGACAAGGTAGTTTGCCGTCACGCCAAATCTTCCCGAAGCAACCTGCTTGATACTACTGCGCCGTTGGTCGCCAAAGCGCTCTGTATCCTCCCCTCCTTCACCTGTATTGGATCTACCTCCCAATGTATTCATGGCGATGGCAAGTGTCTCATGTGCCTCTTTGCTAATAGAGCCAAAACTCATAGCCCCTGTTGCAAAGCGTTTCACAATACTTGATGCTGGTTCTACGATCTCAATAGGGATCGCTTCACGTTTTTTAAATTTCAATAAACCACGTACAGTGCATAGCGCCGCTGCT
The DNA here is from genome assembly GCA_051650265.1 of Cellulosilyticaceae bacterium. Lineage (GTDB taxonomy): Bacteria > Bacillota > Clostridia > Lachnospirales > Cellulosilyticaceae > JBOFEH01. The sequence goes on along the minus strand of JBOFIR010000207.1, from coordinate 39,329 downwards.
TGGTTATTGATTGCCTCAGAAAAATCTTTGTACGTCTCATAACTTCCAGTACGTGCTGCTTGCTGAAGTTTAGAGATGGTATACGGATTAAAGTGATGGTATTCACCATCTGGGCGATAATGATACTGCCCACCCTGTTCTAGCTGCCCATCTGTATGACGACGTTTGCCATAAGCCAAGCGGTGCCGTATCATAGCTTCTAGTGCCAATGTATCCAGGTCAATCCCACCAATACGTGAAGCGGTTCCTGTGAAGTACTTTTCAACGAGTTCTTTGCCAAGTCCAATCGCCTCAAAGATTTGGGCACTACGATAGCTTTGGATGGTGGAGATCCCCATCTTAGAAATGACCTTAAGTAGACCAAGCTTTACAGACTTGATATAGTTTGCATGGGCTTTTTCTGATGTGATCTGCTCTAGGTAGAGTCCTTCAGCAATAAGGCCATCAATACTCTCAAATGCCAGATAGGGATTGATCGCTGTCGCACCATATCCTATAAGGAGTGCAAAATGCATCACTTCTCTGGCCTCTCCTGTCTCCACCACAATATTCACATTGGTACGCAGCTTGTGTTTGATCAGATACTGCTGCAATGCACTGGTTGCAAGAAGTGCAGGTATGGGCACTTCATAGCGGTCCATATCACGATCTGAAAGAATGATGATATTGTAACCATCACCAATGGCTGCTTTCGCACGTTCACAAAGTGTGTCAATGGCATATGCCAAATTCATCCCTGTCCCTGGATGCTTAAAAAGCATCGGAATACGAATGGCACGCAGATCACTGTTATCAAGCTTACTAATCTTAGCCAGATCTGTATTGGATAGTATAGGATGACTAAGCTGTAAGAACTTCGCATCCCGATCTGATTGATCAAGCAAGTTGACTTTTTGTCCAATAAAGGATACCAAACTCATCACCAATTCCTCTCGGATCGGGTCAATAGGTGGATTGGTCACCTGTGCAAAAAGTTGTTTAAAATAGTTATAGAGGAGCTGTGGTTTGTCAGAGAGTACCGCTAGTGGTGCATCATTTCCCATAGAACCTATAGCTTCCTTGCCCGTAGCAGCCATAGGCGCTAGGATCATCTTCAGTTCCTCATATGTATAACCAAACGTTTGTTGGCGCTCTAATAATGTATCTATGTTGGATGTTGGCAAATAGACCGGAGCCTCCAACTGCTCTAGTGTCAACTGATTACGCTTGATCCACACCTTATAGTCCATCTGCCTACAAAGCTTCGCTTTGATTTCTTCGTCTTTGATAATACGCCCTTCCTCTAAATCTACGAGGAACATTTTGCCTGGCTCTACGCGCCCTTTAGAGGCTACTTGCCCCGGCTCCACTGCCAGCACACCGGCTTCTGATGCCAAGATCACATAGTCATCCTTTGTCACCACGTAGCGTGCAGGTCTTAGCCCATTGCGGTCAAGTGTGGCTGCAATTTGCTTGCCATTTGTAAAAGCCATAGCAGCTGGCCCATCCCATGGTTCGATCATTGTCGCATGATAGTTATAGAAAGCTTTCTTATCCTCTGACATTAATGTGTTGTTTTGCCATGCCTCTGGAATGAGCATCATCATGGCATGTGCCAGTGAGCGTCCACTGCGTACAAGGAGTTCAAACGCATTGTCAAAAGTCGCTGAATCTGAACAATTTGGCGCAAGAATCGGAAAGAGCTTCCTAATCTCTTTGCCAAACACCTGTGAACGTAATACGCCTTCTCTAGCATGCATCCAGTTACGATTACCTTGTATGGTGTTGATCTCCCCATTGTGAGCGATATACCGGAAAGGCTGTGCAAGATCCCAAGTTGGAAAAGTATTGGTGCTATAACGTTGATGTACAAGGGCTAGGGCACTCGTAAATCTTGGATCACGCAAATCCTTGTAAAAGTAACCAATCTGCTCTGCCAACAGAAGTCCTTTATAGACGATTGTCTGACTAGATAAACTTGGTATATAGAAATAGCCTTTGTTATGCATGTGTGATAGCCGAACTGCTTGCTCCGAGCGCTTGCGTACAATATAAAGCTTGGTCTCAAACTGCTCTATAGTATAGTCTCCTTTAGTAATAAAGACTTGTTTGATGAGCGGCTCTGTTCCTTTAGCAATTTCACCTATACTATTGTGATCTACAGGCACATCACGCCATCCAAGTAACTCTAGGCCTTCTTCCATCACAATCTTCTCGAAGATCCCCTCACACTCTAGTAATTCATCTGATTCCCTAGGAAGAAACATCATCCCTACTGCATAGTTACCCTCTTCAGGCAAATCAATCAGTGTATCTTCACACTGTACTTTAAAAAACTGATGGGGAATCTGTACCAAGATTCCTGCCCCATCTCCTGTATACTGATCACATCCGGTTGCTCCTCGATGGGTCAGATTGATAAGAATCTCCAATCCCTTCTCTACAATGTCATGACTTTTTTCCCCTTTAATATGTGAAATGAAGCCTATCCCACAGTTGTCTTTTTCATACTGATAATCATATAAACCTTGTGCTTTGGGTACACCTACTTTTTTCATCACGGCAACACTCCCTTCATTACAAAACGATACTCTTTTTATTAATATCCATATTCTAAGAGAGATAGTATCTATTTGCAATAAATATATTTATAACTCAAAAAATTCTATATTTTATATATAACATATAATTTTCATCTCATCTTTTTTTGCATTTTTACTAGGTTTGATTTTTTCCAATAAAAAAGCACCTATCCCAAACACGAATAGGTGCACCTCTATTAATAGAGAACTATTTTATCTGCACGGTAACACAGGAACCCTTGTGAGGTCAGTCTATCGTGATCAATAAACCTTACTTCAAAAACGACCTCTGCCATTTCGTCTCCCGTTGTTTCTACAATATATACACGGTTCTTAACTCTTGGACTCTTCATATCATCTACCGCATTTCCAAAGCGATCTTTTGCAGTCCCCCCAAAGCACATCAGCCTATTATTATTTTCCAACAAACTTAAACCTGATAAAAATGGACAGTGCAGTTCAAATCCTCTTTCTTTACCATACTGCCATACCTGTGAAATTTGCTGCTTTTCTAAATCAAGATGATACTCTACCCCTCTGCTGTAGTTTGAACCTGCTAGTACTGCTTGTTCAAACGCAAAGCTCCTATAGTTACCATTATCAAAAAGCAAGATGTGATCATTATTAATAATTGCCGTATGCCCTGACCAGCTCCATTCAAAGTTTTCACCTACAGGTTGTAATAAATATTTCTTATATTTTTCTTGCCAGTTATCATGAGGCCCTAGGATCCATTTAATTGCTCTTGTTTCCTTATCAATTTTCACCACAAGACTTTGATTTCTTGAAGAAACAACAATCCCATTATCCCGTTCATCATAAGACACTGAGTTCAAGTGAAGCCAATCGCGCTCATCATTGATGACTTCCTTGTCTATCACAGGTTGTCTCATAGGGTCTAGAATGTCATTAAAGTCAATCGTTTCAATGATTTGTTTTGTTTTACGATCAAATTCTACGACGACATCCTCCACTGTATGTGCATGTTGGGTTAAAGCTAATAGGTTGCCATTCGGTAGTTCACATACATCATGGTGCGAACCATTCGGCATGTGGTAGAAATCATGATAGCGCCCAATATAATCCATCTCTACTACACCTATTGGTGAGTATTTCTCATATTCTCCTTCTGAAATAGGTGAATCAACCATCAGGTGTCCATTCTTAAGTTTCTTAAACAGATACCAACTCTTTCCTAAGTAATACCATCTGATATGTCCATCATAGTCCATTATACTATAGAGATTACCATACGGCCTTGAACCATCAGCTCTTGCAAGACACATACTAATCCAGCCGTTACTTACTTTTTCTCTATTATATGTCACAACATCCAAATAACTAAAAGCTTCTGGCAATGCATCTGTTTCAATTTCAATCTCAGTTACATGTGTCTTCCCACCACTCATCATCGCTTGAAGCACTACACGATTGCGTTTACCACCGTATAATCCTACGATAATAAGTTCCTGTTCCTGTTCTGCTGCATCTAATGTATAAGTATACTCACCTTCTACAATGATTTTAAAACATGTGACATCACTTAGTGGGAACTTTATCATCGCAGCAAGGGGTGTCAATCCATACGGATTCAACCTTATATAAGGTTTATCAAAACTATATACTCCTTGCGCATACTCTTTTTCTAACCTACCTGTTATCTCTTCTTGTTGTTTATAAATACGTTCCATTTTCCACCTCTTTATTCACAAAAAGGCCCTTCTGAAAGAGCCTCTGTTTTATTTGACTAATACACCCATGAGACAACCAATAATGAGTGTTAAGATATAAAGCACATTCATCATGACAAAATTCTTTACGGCAAGTACAAAAGTTTCTGCTTTTGACTGTAATGCAAAGAATGCCTTAATATGATCCCCTACTGGTTTGAGCGCAATAAGTGTACCTAATGCTACTACTGGTAGCATTCTTAGAACGACTCCGATTACAATTCCTACAAATCCAATATAATACGTCCATTTGAACACTTGAAGCGCTGCCGCTTTACCAATATAGATTGGTAGTGTATAGCGTCTATTGATAAGGTCATCTTCCATATCACAAATATTATTCGCTAACATAATATTTGCGATCCCTGCAATAGCTGGCATACTAACTATGAAAATACTTATGATCACTTCAATATTAAATGTGAGTGCTAAAGTCTCTTTTGTAAGGCTCAGCCCAATAATCCCTTTGTCATAAATGTGAACATAAACCGCTAGGAAAGTAATCAAGAATCCCATAGTCACTCCAGAAAACACTTCTCCAAAAGGCGTTCTAGAAATCGGAATCGGCCCAAAAGAGTAGAAAATCCCTATTGCAAAGCAAATCACACCTACAACAAGCACCATAAGATCCGTCGTAAGAACGAGAGCAATTCCTAATGCTGTTGAAAGCACCAACATACCTATGATCACTTTTAACACCATCTTAGCATCTAGCCCATCACGCCCTATAGCATTATGTTCCTCATAACCAAACCCTTCCTTTTTGATAGCCTTGGTATGATCAATATAGTTATTGATCGCTGTTGTTGTCATATCAAAAACTAACATTCCTGCAAATAACAACACAGCTTCTGTAATCTTAAAGTCATCAAAAGCATAAAGTGCAAATAATGTACCTAATAAATAAGGAATCACACTCGCAACCTTTGTTTGTATCTCAACAAGTTTTAAAAAACTACCTATACTCATCTTATTATTCTCCTTCTACAAGTTGTTTAAACTGCTCTAAGCTTATCCCCAATCGAACTTCATCTCTACGCAAACCTAGTGGCGTGATTGACCTGTCATTGACTCCTGTATGACAGGTAAATGCTAAGCGGTAGCCTTTTTCTTCTAACCAACTCACATTGTCCATTGTATAGGCACCAAAAGGATATGCAAACCCACCTTTGTAATCTACAACTTCTTCACACGCTGCGATATCCGCCAAGAACAACTCTTTCGAAGCTTCCTGAATAGCTGTGATCATCTGTTTTTCCTCTGTAAAACGCTTCATATGCATGCCACTTGTATGATTAGCATACTCAAAAACATCTTTCATCTGCTCTACTTGTTCCATTCCCATACAAACAACTTTTTTACCATTTGCTATAGTCTTATTTTCAAATAGCCACTCCCTCACAAGAAAACCTACTGCATGAAATCCGTACTTCTTCAATACTGGGTAAGCATAATCATAAACAGATACAAAGAGGTCATCAAAAGTAAGTAAGACCGACTTTTCTGGCAAAGGTTGATCTTCATAATAGAAATCATGGATTTCTTGAAGTGTTAATGTATGATAGCCACTTTCATAAAGCATTTGCATCTGCTTTTCAAAATCTTCTACATATGTAAAAAGTCTATGAGGAAGAATATCCTCATAGCCTTGTTTTACATGTATTGGATAAGAACAGCTTTCATTAAAATCTTCTTTTCTGACAAACTCATGGTAAAGTAATACTTTAAATCCAGTCATCGCTTCTCCCTCATCTACTCTTTTTATTTAATATACTTGAAGTTTGTTAGGTCTTCAAATACAAAGTCTTGCTGAATTGTACCTTGCGCTTTCGTCCATGCAAGCACACTATCGAATTGATCTTTTGAGAAATCTTTTGCATATTCAAACTTACCTTCTTCTGTCTGAAGATATGGTGCAATATTTGATGAAATCCCATAGCTCTCTACAATATTTATATATTCTTGTGCATCTGTTTCATTAAGATAATCTATCGCCTTGTTATAAGCATTATAGAACTTCTTCATATTTGTCGCGTTGTTTTCAACAAATTCTTTTCTAAAAGCAATTGTGCCAATTTCAATCCCATAATCTTGCTCTGCGTCTGCAATAATTTTAACCCCATCTTGTGTCAGCATGCTTGCCTGTGGTTCACCTAATACCGCACCACCTACTAGACCATTTCTTAAGGCTTCAAGTCTAGCTGGAATTTGTGGAATAACTTCTAATTCATAAGTTATTCCGTGCTTTTGAGCAATCATATCCATCACATAGTGTGTGAGATAGTTCTTAGCTAGAACCATTTTTTTCCCTTGAAAGTCTTCTACCTTTTCTATTTCAGAGCCAGTTGCTGCAAGTAATTTGAAATCTTCGTTCATATCCGATGTCATAATCATAGGAAATCCACTTTGTGTATACGTAAGAACTGTCATGATATCTGTTACAACCCCGTCTACCTCGCCAGCTTGTACCGCTGCATCTCTATAATTAGGTCCTTGGAACGAAGTGATCTCCACATCAAGACCCTCTTCCTCAAAGTAACCCATTTCCTCTGCAATAATCACTGGAATCTCTGACTTACCTTGCATAATTCCCATTCTTAATACGTCACTTTCCTCTGCCGGTGCCGCGCACCCTGCTAGAGAAAGTCCCATAGTAAGTACTACTATGCTTGTTAAAACTTTCAATAACTTGCTCATGTGTCCCTCCTACATGTTGTCATAGTATAAATTTATTTTTTCTGCACGATAGCAGACAAAACCATCTTCAGTTGTATAATCACAATCTTCCATCATCCATTCAAAGACTACTTTTTGAGTATCTTTTTCAACTTCTACAATGTGTGCCTTTGCTTTAAGGTGTGATGTTAACAAATCCTCTATAGGATTGCCAAAGCGATCTTTAGTAATTCCGCCAAAACAGATTAACGGATTCCCATTACTTTGCATACTAATAGACCCAAGATAAGGACATCTGAGCATGTTGCCCCTTTCTTTGCCATATTGCCAAATCTGCTCTACAGTCATCGCTTCTTCATCTATCTGGTAAATCACACCTCTACTATAATTTTCATAAGAAAGTAGTGCTTTATCCCTCTCATAACTCCTAAAATTACCATTATCAAAGAGCATAAGCCTACCTTCTTCATGAATCCATGCACTGTGCTGTGCCCAAGGCCATTCAAATAAACTACCTTTAGATTTTAGCAGATAATCTTCAAATTGTTCTTCCCAATGATCTGGCGCACCTAAAATCCACTTGATGGCCTGTGTTTGTCTATCTATCTTTACCACACAGTTTTGATTTCTAGAAGAAATAATAATGGTATCATCTAATTCATGATAATAAACAGAATTGAGGTGTAACCAATCTAGTGGTGCATTCACAACTTCTTTATCAATTCCAGGTTTTCGAGTCACATCTAGTATTTCTCTAAAATCATAGCGTCTAACGACTGCACCTGTTTCACGATCTATTTCCAACAAGATATCTTCTACTGAATCATCCCCATCTGTGAGCACAAGAAAGTTGCCATTTGGCATTTCATGTACATCGTGGTGTAGCCCATTTGGTACTTCAAAATACCTAATAATCTCACCTAGAAAGTTCATTTCAACAAAACCTGTTGGAATATAGCGCACTTTCCCAGGAATACAGGTAGGTGCATCCATCATTACATGGTTATTTTTAAGTTGCTTGAAAAGATTCCATCCGCGCTGAGTATAATACCATCTCACCTGCCCCTGCTCATCTAGAATCGAACACATATTATGCCGAGGTGCACGTCCCTTCGTGGCCGCCAGATTAAGCGCTATATAATCATTTGCTTTCTTTTTGCCATCTAAAGTGATAACTTGCATCCTTTCATAAGCCTGCGGTAAGATGCCCGTTTGAATTTTCAAGACACACTCTTCCATAATTTGTGCATGCTTCAAACTTTGGATCATCACTCTATTTAATCTTCCTGACTTTAACCCTCTAATAGGAAGTATTTGCTGTTCTTCTTGAGCTACAACCTCATATGACCCACTACTCTCCACGATAACTCTATAAGATGTCATTCCTGATTCTTTAAATAATACCACCGCCGTTAATGGTGCTACGCCAAAAGGATCTACCTTAATAAAAGGTTTTAAAAAAGTATAGTCTTTCTTTTTATATTCTTCTTCTAATTTTTGCTTTTGAATCTTTTGATCCATCATATACTGTTTCATGATGTTTTAACCTCTATAATTATTATTATATAAAAACTTCTACAACCCAGCTATTTTAACACATATTAACTTTAAATACCAGTATCCCCTCTACCTATCCATCTATCTATAAAATCCTAGGATTATCAGATTCTATATGATACACTATGCTAGACTTATTTTATAACTATACAGAGGAGATACATTATGCTTAAGCTTGACGCTGTCAACCTACATCTTCAGCAAAAACAAATATTACATCAGATCTCTCTTGAATTGGATCAAGGCGATACATTAGCTATCATCGGGCCTTCAGGTTGCGGAAAGAGTTCTCTCCTTCTATGCATCGCTGGAATTTATCACACCTCATCTGGTACGATTGACTTGGGATCGGATCATCTCTCCCTTATTCTTCAAAATGGTGGCCTCTTTCCTTGGAAGAAAGTACAAGATAACATACAGCTTTCCCTCATTAATACCGCTCTACCAAAAGATCAACAGATGGATTTGGTAAAGAAAATGGCTCAACAACTCAAGATTTCACATTTGCTCCCCAAATACCCGCTACAACTTAGTGGCGGTGAAAAACAAAGAGTTGCTGTGGCTAGAAGTTTAGTAACCAGCCCTGATATCCTGCTTCTAGACGAACCTTCTTCGGCCTTAGATGCTATGAACAAAAATCATTTCCAAGAGTTCCTTCTATCCCTTCAAAAACAATATCATCTTACATTTGTTATTGTAACCCATAATATTGAAGAAGCTGTCTTTCTTGGGAAAAAAATTGCTATTATGGTAGACGGGAAAATCATAAAAACATGTGACAATCCTATGTTTGGACTCAAGGAACGTGGAAAAAACTATGACTTCTATCAGCAAGTACTCCAAGTCCAAGAATTATTAGAACATCATGGAGGTCATTCAAATGAATAACAAATGGCTAAAATTACTCTATACACTCTTTATGCTTATTACCCTTTGGTGGCTTTGCCATCGCTTGATTAATCCCTATATCATCCCAAGTCCATTTGAGGTGCTTACTCACTTTTGCAAGCAGCTTTACCCCGTCCTCTTCTATAATGTGATAGCAAGTCTTTATCGTTTAGTCGTATCGATGCTGATCACTGTAGTACTTGGATATGCTATAGGAACTTTTCTTGGTACCTCTAAAGTATGCGATACTTTTATTAGTCCTATTGTCTATGCCTTATATCCATTGCCGCGTATCGCCTTACTTCCTGTATTCATGGTACTATTTGGCCTTGGGGATCAATCCAAAATTCTTTTAATTGTTACTATTGCTATTTTCTACATTATCATTACTACAAGAGACGCCATCTTAAACATCCCTCAAGAATACTACGTCTCTGCCAAGAGTTTGAACCTCAAAAAACATCAGGTCTTTATACATGTAACCATGCCTTTTACGCTTCCAACTCTATTTACCTCTATGAGGATTGTACTAGGCTCCTCTATTGCCGCCTTATTTTTCACTGAAAGCTATGGTGCAAAATATGGCATTGGCTACTTTATTATGGACAGCTGGTCACGTATGAATTACATTGATATGTATAGCGGTATTGTGATGCTTTGTATCATGGGTGTTATGATTTTTAGAGCAATTGATTACTTAGGTGATCTTATCATAAAAAGTCCTCATTAAACCTAATGAGGACTTTTTATGCTTCATTTTCTTTTCTCTTGAAGTACATGTACAAGCTTTTCATGGAGTACATCCATATAAGTCTTCACCTTACCTACCTTCATCGCTTCTTCACCTCCTTTGATCGCACACTCTGTCTAAAGGCTGACATCTCTTTATAAATAGCTACGCGCGCCTGGTTCAAACCACCTACAGGTGCATGAACTTTGAGAGCATGCCCAGGTGTAAATGTAAGTTGCTCTGCTATTTGGTGGCGCTTTGCAGTGTCAAAGCGCTGTCTCGGAATCATCAATTCCCCTACCTTGATCCAAGGTGCTTCCAGCACATTCCAAGGACAGGATACATCTTCTATCGACATGCCTGATCCTCTAATTTGAATCATCAAGTCAAAGTACGCCGGCTGCCTTCTTAGTTGTTGTACCATATTTTCTTTAAGATAGGCACTTCCAAGTGGATAGGTTTTGTATGCCGGACATACTGCTGTTGGTACTAGGCAATACTTCACGGTATACTTACCATATGCATAGGGTGTAATACTATAAAATTTTTGCAAAAGCGGGCTAGTTTCATGCCTAAGTGATGCGATGAGCCTAAAGAACTGTTTGAATCTGACCGCACGCAGTAACCCTATCAAACTTTCTGGCAGATCAATTCCACTGCGTACGCATAACGCATCTCTAAAAGCTTTGATATGAGGCAAGGGCATGAATGGGGTATTCACCAACACAAAATCTTGTGTGTTTTTTTCATCCCGCATGTACTGTTCACCCTTAACCCCTGCTACTTTAATCGCCAGCCCCTTCACATCAAGCTTTGAATCTTTTTTGAGTTTCCCACTTGCACTTGAAATGCGAATCCACGTTGGATACTGCTTCGCCTCACCAAAGAGGCCGATACGTAGCGCCTCTGGCAAATCGGGTGCAATCTTCAGTGTCCCTTTGAGTAATGCCAATGTCTTGGCATGGGCTGCGCGCCTTGTAATATGCTGTCTATTGCCGCTGTATGAGCTATTTTTCATAAGCCATATAATTTGTCTAATCCATTTTTCATCTTCTGCCATAGCACACTTCTCCCTTCGATTCTTTTTGTTTTATTTATGCCCTATGGACAAACAAAAAATTCCCTTTAGGTTAGACCTAAAGGGAATTAAAATGTTTTTATTCTTCGATTAACTCTAATGCAACATCCATCATTTGAGTGAATTTGTTTTGTCTCTCTTCTGCTGTTGTTGCTTCACCAGTAAATGGACAATCTGAAATCGTGCAAATAGTAAGGGCTTTTTTGCCTGCACGTGCTGCATTCATATAAAGTGCTGCTGCTTCCATCTCCACTGCAAGAACACCCATTTTTTGCCATTCTTTAAGACTCATGGCATCATCGTAGAATGTATCACTTGAGTAGATATTACCTACCTTGTATGTGTAACCAAATTTTTCAGCTGCTTCTACAGCTTTTCTTGTAAGGTCGAAATCTGCAATTGATGCATATCTTCCTGGTAAGTTGTACTGACTCTCATAGTTAGAGTTTGTACATGCACCCATACCGATTACGATATCGCCAATATGAAGGCTCTCATCGATTGCACCTGCTGAACCAATGCGGATAATTGTCTCTACCCCGTAGAAGTTGAAAAGTTCGTATGTGTAGATCCCGATTGATGGCATACCCATACCGTGTCCTTGAACAGATACACGTTTTCCTTTATATGTTCCAGTGAATCCGTACATACCTCTTACATCATTGTATTGTACAACATCCTCTAAATAAGTGTCTGCTAATAATTTTGCTCTATATGGATCCCCAGGCATTAATACTGTCTTTGCAATATCGCCTAATTTTGCTCCATTATGTGGTGTTGGTGTACTCATTCTATGACCTCCTAGTGTTTTCATATTGTGTCATATCACTTTAACATATTTTAGGAGTGACTGACAAGGGTTTCCAAATAAAAGCCTTACTTGGAAAAGTAAGGCTTAATGAACTTTATTCAAATGAAGGTTCTATTAATCCGTATGTACCATTTTTTCGTCTATAAACCACATTGACTTCTTCAGAATCTGCATCAAGATAGACGAAGAACCCATGGCCAAGAAGTTCCATTTGCATCACAGCTTCCTCTGCGTCCATCGGCTTGATGGCAAACTTCTTGCGACGGTCTACTGTTAATTTATAAAAGTCTTCTGTGTCGTCGTTTTCTAAAAAGCCCTCGGTAAACGCTTGCACAGGTGCATTTCTATGTTTGCTTCGCAACTTATTTTTGAACCTTGTAACTTGTCTTTCTATGATGGCCACGGCATCGTCTATAATATTATACATATGTGCCCCTTCAACCTCGGCACGTAAAATCTGACCATTGAAAGGAATCGTCATTTCTATAATATGTCTTTGTTTTTCTACACTTAAGGTAACGGTAACCTCTGCATTTTCATTAAAGTATTTCTCAAGCTTTGTCAGATGACTCGTTACCGCTGTTTCGAGAGCAGCTGTGATTTCAAGATTTCTACCAATAATTTTATGTTTCATAATGCATCGCTCCTTTCAACTTTCCCTCTTATTCTTACTAATCCAATGCTCATGAGTGAAAGTTATACTATTATTATTCTACACAGATTCTGAATATCCTCTTTATTATTTATATTATTTTATAATTTTTTATAAAATAATATTTTCAAAAGCAAATTCTAGTACTATGTGTATACCTATCAAAAAAGGATGCACCCTCAACAGAGAATGCACCCCTTTTTCACCCATCAAATCGCTCTACTCTAAACAAGCGCATATCAGGATCTTCCTCGCCCAAATAGAGCGAGGAGAGCATCATGCCACCCAGTATGGCAAACAAAATACCATTCGCCCCATATCCAAGACAATACCACTGGTGTGGATGTTTGGGATCTGGTCCCACAAAGCCAAGATTATCTTGCGTTGTTGCAAACGCACCACAATAAGCATAATCAATCTGCAACTCAGGAATGGCAGGAAACATTGCCTTTACCCGATCTAGTAAGCGATCGTAACACTGTAAAGCAGCACCTTCATCAAAAATTCCTGGATTAAAAGGAATATCTTCACCACCAGCCAAAATACGCCCGTCTTGTGTCATTCTGAAATAGTGATAAGGATCAGCATTATCACGAATTAGCACCTTCTGATCCCAACCTTCAAATGGCTCTACAGGAGCCGTTGCAATATTGTAAGTCACTGTCTTTGTTCCAAATTGTCTTGGGGTAAAACGATCTGTGTTATAACCTGTTGCAATAACTACTTTATCAGCCTTAACACAATAGCCATATTCGGTCTCCACCTCTACCCCTTGTTCACTATGGTGTATAGCCAGTACACGACTATTCTCATAAACTCTTGCACCCATCCCTGTTGCTACTTCAAGTAAATGTTGTGTATATTGATACGGATCAAGCTGCGCGCCCCCTTGATGTCCATACACACCCCCTTTGAGATCAAAGCTAAACCGCAGGTCACCTTCTGACACGTAACTCACAGGTAAACCTGCTGCTTTTCTCACCTTGTATTCCTCTTCCATGATACTTGCTTCAGCAGACTGACTTGTATAGAGAAGTGTATCTCTTACTTCATATTCACATCTATTGCCATAGGCTTTGATAAACCCTTTGAGCTCATCAAGTGCCTTTAACCCTAAGTGATAAGCAGTTTTTACGTCTTCTAGTGGCATATACTGCTCAAGTTCTCTCGCATTGCCATCTAGTTCATACTGTAGCAATGAGGTTGTGATACTGGTACTTCCATGTGCCACGCGGGCTTGTTCTAGCAGGACACAGGGTATCTTCGCTTTGGCAAAGTAATATGCGCAGATTGCACCCGTCACACCACCGCCCACAATCACCACTTGTGTCTCTAGATTTTGAGTGAGATAGGGATATTGTCTGATCATAGGATTAATCTTTGTAAAGATTGGTGTTCCTTGTACATAATGTAAATCCATAACAAACTCCTTTTTTACCTTTTTCATTCAGTATGAGCCATCTTTTTAATCTATATGCCTCATACATTTTCCACATTTTGCAAGAGTAAGGTTTCTACCAAAATCATATACTAAGTTCATCATGTGTAAGGAGGTTTCAACATGTCTAATTTATCCGCAAAAGAACTCTCAGCAGTCAATGAACTTCTTGCTGGAGAAACTCAGTTTATTAAAAAGTTCCAAATGCTTTCAGAAAGTAGTACCGATCCTGAACTCAAGGAAAAATTTTCTCAAATTTCTCAAATGCATCAAGGCCACTTTGATGCGATGTACCAATACTTACAATAAAGAGGAGGCTCTACCATGGCTGGTTTTGGTGAAAAAGAAATACTTACAGATGCACTAGACTCCGAGAAGTCTGCAACTTGTCTTTATAATACATTTGCAAATGAATGTGTTCATCCTGATCTGAGAGATACGCTTTTAAATATTTTAGATCAAGAACATGATATTCAATTTGATGTTTTCAATGCCATGCATGCACGCGGTTACTATCCTACCCCTGCTGCTGAACAGCAAAAAATTGCTGAAGCAAAACAAATGCACGCTGCTCAAGCAGATCAATAAGTGCTAACAAAAACGTCTTTATACAGTAACTCCAAATTTATTGTATAAAGACGTTTTTTTATATTTTTTTATATAATTTTATACTATAATTAAATAGTAAAATTATATAAAAGGAGATATCTATGTCTATTTCACCACATTTCCAAATTGGTCTTTTCGACGAACTCGAAGCACTTTATCCCGATACAAACCCACAAGATGGTCATACATTCTACGAACTCCACTGCGCATCCGATACTTTCGCCACTGCCCATCTCATGATCGGCGGCCTCACACCGGGCGACTGCGTTACCTTTGAAGTAAAGGGACCACATACCCATTACAAATTCTTTGAACTTATGCCAGTTCCTGTAGAACACAATACGGGTATCCACACACGTACTGACCTTTTTGACAATCGCCATAATCCATACACAATACGAAAAGCACCTTTTATGATCTATGAGGCGCTTCGCCCAATGCGTAATATTCTCCATGTTCATACCACATCTGTTGCTGTTGCTTTTAGAAGCCTTGTACATACTTCAAAGCGTAGTGAAGAAAAATGGGAAATACATGTCACTGTCAATGGCTATACACAAAAACTGACACTACTTGTTCAGGCCCATCCAGTCTCCGTGCCTGCTGCTGGTGCACAGACCCACCGCTATGTCAACTGGATCAATCTCCACAACGTTGCAGATCTTCACCGCACAGAAATCTGGTCAGATCGCTGGCTCAAACTGGTATCTTCTTACTTTAGACTAGCACACTACGGCCGTCAAAATGTTGCTTGGCTCCAAGGGGATCTGTTCTTTGAACAAAATACTTCGGGTGAGCTGATCCTCAATGAAGGAAAACTTTCTAAGCTTATTGAACTTGCAGAAAAAGCAGGTCTCTACTATTTCCAATGTGCAACCATCAGCGGTCGTAAGGATGACGACTGGATGGCAAGTGAAGCTCAGACAATCATTACTAAAGATATCATCCCAGGCAAAGGAGAAGCAACGATTGCTTCTATGGGACGTCAGCTCTATGCCTACCTCAAAAAGCACAATCTCACAGACCGCTGGATCCAAAGTTTCTTTGATGAACCACTTGATGAATCTGCCGCTGTTTACAACCAAGGTGTAGCAATTCTCAAAGAAGTGATGCCAGGTATCGCCATACTTGATGCCAACAAAGCCTCAACAACACTTGCTGGCAGTATGACTATCTGGTGCCCAACGGTAGACTGCTATGAACTTGATCATGCATTCTATGAGGAACGCCTGACACACGGGGATCAAGTGTGGGTTTATACTTGCTTGGAACCTACCGGACCATACCTCAATAGGCTCCTAGATATGGAACGTCTTCGTCCTGTGCTACTCGGCTGGGTTGCTACACGCTACAATGTGGAAGGCTTCCTTCATTGGGGTGGTAGTTACTTTGGCCCAGACCCATATGAGCAGTCTTGTACCAGCTTCCCTGACACCTATACCAGCTATACAACCGACTTCACACAACAGCTTCCTGCTGGAGACTGTGGCATCTTCTATCCTCACTCTAGTGGTGCCATCTCTTGCACCCGCTTAGAAGCACACCGCATGGGCTTTGAAGATCTTGAGCTCATCAAGACACTTGAGCAAAAAGATGCCTCCCTTGCAGCAGAGATTGTTACCTCTATCGCACGCACATACAAAGACTATGATCTTTCTATTACAAACTATCGCCTTGCCAAAGCGCAGCTTCTTGCTGCACTGGCCTAATTCTCATCAAAAAAGAAGGTACCCTCTCATGAGGGCTACCTTCTTTTTTGCTTTTCTATTCGTCTTGTGTCTCTTCATCTGCTTTTTCATAGAGTAACTGATCGTCTATGTAGTTGTCACTTGGCTTCACCACATTCTTGATGAGTTCTGCCAAATTGATTCCTGTCAGTGCATCAACAACCTCTGGCACCTGTGCTACCATATTGGTGACACTCTTTGTCACACGGCTTGCACCGCCGCCTTCTCCGCCATTGTCAATGACCACAATTTTTTCTGTCTTGCTCAACGGTTCAGAGACATGTTTCGCAATCTCAGGCAAGCGACTTGCGATCATTTCTACAATCGCAGCTTCTCCATATTGCTTATACGCCTCAGCTTTTTCTTTCATCGCTTCTGCTTCTGCCTTCATCGCATCCGCACTTGCTTGCCCCTTAAGGCGTATTGCTTCTGCTTCCGCCTGACCTTTGATACGGATTGTCTCTGCTTCCGCCTCAGCTTTACGAATCATCTCATAGCGCTCTGCATCTGCACTTTGCTCAATTTTGAACTTGTCAGCTTCTGCCACTTTCTTGATCGTTGCCTCAAGCTCCTTTTCACGCTTACGTGCTTGCTGCTCCGCAATTTCAGTCTGACGCTGCTCTTCAAAGAGTTCTGCATTCTTCTTGGCTTCAATGACCTGCTTTCTCACAACATTCTCTTCTACTTGGTATGCAAAGTCTGCTTTCGCCTGTGCTTTTTGCTCTTCTTCTTTGTAAGCTTGAACTTTCAGCTCTTTGTCTTTCTCCGCACGTGCAATCTGTGTTTCTGCAGCAAGTTCCGCTTCTTTTCCTGCGCGTCTTGCTTCTGCTGTACGTTGCATCTGTACTTGTAGCGCCTCAGCTTCTGCAATCGATGCATCCTTTTTGACCTCAGCAATTTGTTTTGCACCAAGTGCCTTGAGATACCCCTGCTGATCATCAATATCACGGATAGTAAATGTCTTGATTTCAAGACCCATCTTTTCCAAATCATTTTTTGCCACGTTCTCGACTTCATTAGCAAACATCTCGCGATCTTTGTAGATCTCCTCTACTGTCATCTTAGAGATAATCTCACGAAGCTTCCCTTCAAGTACGTCTTGCACTGTTGATTTGATCACTGTGATTGTCTCTTTTTCCTTACCTGTATTGAACTGTTCAATCGCCTGCAAAATGCATTCCTTATCTGATTTGACCTTAATAATAGCTACCCCATCTGTATCAAGTGGTACCCCATTACGGTCAAGCGACCCAAATGTCTTGATCTCCACTTTCATATTCTCAAGTGAAATGCGATCTACCTGTTCAAAGATTGGTATGACAATCCCCCCAGCCCCGCTGATTACACGTTTTTTAAGACCTGTAACAACGATTGCCTTATCTTGTGGTGCTTTCTTCCATAGTAATGCAATGGATAATAAGATAAAGATAATTACGCCTACTATGGTACCTGCCATCATTAACCCATCCATATGACGCCTCCCTTTTTCATAATAGATTACCTTCTTATTATGTCATATTTTTAACTAAAACTCAATATTTTCAGATATTTCATCCTTGTGCATAGAGCATATTGATAATAACTGGGACAACCGCCGAACAAATTACACCGTTAATCACTGCCATCATTACCACTTCCTCACTGGTATGACGCATCAGCATCGGCAAGGTTGTATCTTCACTCGTAGCACCTGCAGGGGCAATCGCTGTATAGTAGTTGAAGTGTTTTGCCACATATGGAATCAACATAAAAGTAAAAATTTCCCTAAAGAGATTGGCCAAAAAGGCAATTGTACCAATCTCAGGGCCTGCAAGGTCAGTGAGAAGTACTCCCGACAAACTATACCACCCGAGCCCTGATGTGATTGCCACACTTTCTCTGATATTCATTCCCATCATCAGCGCACATGCGACCCCTGCTAGTATAGATCCTACAATAATTCCTATAGGAATGATAAAGATCTTGAAATGATATTCTTTGAGCTTGTGAAAAACGCCCTTATTAGCACCCACACTAATACCCACAGCAACCATAAGTACGACGAGTGCAAGATCTGCCACACTACCAAAAAATGGCGCCTGCTGTGGTCCTACAAAAAGTTTGCCACAAAAAATACCCATTAAAAGGCTCACTGCCACAGCTTTAATCATCTGCTCTTTTCTCCTTCATAAACTTCGACGTTAAGAGGTACACGAGTCCAATTGAAAATATAATAGGAACAATAGCAAATACAACACCTTTGATCCCTAATGTGCCGATCTCTTTAAAGAAATTCGGTTTACTACCTAATGAAATGCCCATACAAAAAATAAGCGTCAACATACTTGCAAGTTGTACTTTTTCATTGTACTTATGCCATTTTTCTGGAAACCATAGTGACCCAACCAGGATCCCTATAGCCATAATTATAAGAATAATCATCTTGATCTTCCTTTCTTTTATAGCAACTTCAGCCAATGTTGTATATACTATACAATATAGGAAACTTTACACTAAGGAGGCTTTATTATGACAAACCCTATTTTCACTGGTTCTGGCGTTGCAATTATTACCCCTTTCAATGAAAGCGGTATTGATTTTGATAAATTAGGTGAACTCATTGAATGGCAGATCGCTGAAGGTACAGATGCCATTATCATCTGCGGGACAACAGGCGAAGCACCAACGATGCCTATTGAAGAACACAAAGAAGCAATCCGCTATACTGTAGAAAAGGTGGCTGGGCGCGTTCCTGTCATTGCTGGTGCTGGAAGCAATGATACAGCCCACGCGATCCGCACAAGCCAATATGCTGAGTCTGTAGGTGCTGATGCCGTACTCTCTGTGGTACCTTATTACAACAAGACATCACAGCGTGGCCTCATTGCACACTTTAGTGCCATTGCAAACAGTATTAAAATCCCTGTTATTCTATACAATGTGCCTTCACGCACTGTACTAGACATGGCACCAACTACAGTTGCTGAACTTGCCAAAATCCCTAATATCGTAGCCATTAAAGAGTGTAATTTCAATCACGTAGGTGAACTCATGAGACTTTGCCCTAAAGATTTTACAATCTATTCTGGAGATGATGGGAACTATCTTCCTTACCTTGCTATGGGTGCAAAAGGCGTGATCTCTGTTATGGCAAATATTATCCCTAAGGACACACATCTTTTATATGAACGCTTCGCTTCTGGGGACCTAGAAGGAAGTCGTGCTCTCCAGATTAGGACACTTGATCTCATCAATACACTCTTTTGCGAACCAAGTCCTGCACCAACCAAAGAAGCCATGAATCAGCTTGGTATGAATGTAGGCGCTTGCCGCATCCCGATTCTTGGTGTGGAACCACAAACCAAAACACGCATTGAGAAAGCACTCAAAGACTACGGTTTATTATAATCTTTTTTAAACGTAAGTTAAAGAAAAAAAGTGTGGCATGATCAGCCACACTTTTTTGTTACCATTTTATACTTCAAATATTTATACACGATATACAGGGCATTCCCTAAGAGTAAGGCAAATGCAGCATATGTAATCCCCCATTTAATGACCTCATCTTGTTTTAAAGAAATCACGAGACAGATGATTGCAATCCACGGCACCCATGAACATGCCTTGATATAGCGCTCACCAAACATCTTATTTAAGTTATTATTCATTATGCTCACCTCAATAGTTAAGTGTTTTCGACTTGTATCTTATCTATTAAAGTTATCATAATTTTTTTCTAGCTACCATTGACGATTTTTCCTTATCGTGCATTATATTGGCAACTTTTATAAAACCCTTAGGTTTTTCATAGAAAAGTCTAGAATCGGCGCCGAATGTGTCAATGCGCCGCATGATACAAAATCTACACCTGTATCCGCAATTTGGGCAAGACGCTCTAATGTCACATTACCTGAACACTCTGTCTGTGCACGTCCATCAATGTAGACTACTGCCTCTTTCATTTGCTCATCCGTCATATTATCTAACATGATAATGTCTGCCCCTGCCTCAACCGCTTCTTTCACCATCTCCATACTCTCTACTTCAACCTCGATCTTTCTTACGAAAGGTGCATACGCTCTTGCAAGTGCTACAGCTTCCCCTACCCCTCCTGCGGCATCAATATGGTTATCCTTTAAGAGGATCCCATCAGAGAGATTGTAGCGATGATTACATCCACCCCCTACCTTTACAGCATATTTTTCAAAGAGTCTCATGCAAGGCGTTGTTTTTCGTGTATCAAGAAGCTTCGTCTTGGTTCCCTCAAGTAGCGCTGCATAGGTTCGTGTCAGTGTAGCGATCCCACTCATACGTTGTAAATAATTGAGCGCTGTACGTTCACCAGACAAGATCACATCTACAGGCCCTCTAAGTACACCAATGATCTGGCCTTTGCTCATCCAATCGCCATCTTTAAAATCTGATTCAAATACGCTTTCTCCTAACAACTCAAAAACACGTTGAAAAATCGCAATCCCTGCTAACACACCATCTTCTTTACAGATCAGTTGTACCTGTGCCCACTGAGGCGTCCTCATAATTGCTGCTGTTGTGACATCCTCACTTGTAATATCCTCCTCTAAAGCTAACCTAATCCACTTATCCGCATTGATCATTTTTACGACACCATTGTTCATAGAATTTCTCATCCTTTCGTTTGATTTCTTCAAATACAAGCGCTTTATAAGTCGTCTCTAAAGTTGTCATATCATAGTTTTTTTTAAGTTCAAGTGCCTCATCATAACCATCTATCGCCGCTTTCATAGCTGCCTTGGCAGTTTGTTTGGCAAAAACCACACTCTCTAGAAGGGAGTTACTCGCCAAGCGATTAGCACCATGAACACCATTGCATGCCGTCTCACCCACAGCATAAAGCCCCTCTAGCGAGGTTTTCCCCTCAAGGTCCACCTTAATACCCCCCATAAAGTAGTGTTGTGCCGGTGTGACTGGAATCGGCTCCGTCATCACATCATATCCCTCCTCAGCACATCTTGCAGCAATATTTGGAAAATGCTTGGCGATACGTGTTTTACCAATAGGCGCTAAAGAAAGATACACATACGGCACATGTTGCTTTGCCATTTCCTCATAGATTGCCAAGCTCACCACATCCCGCGGAAGTAACTCATCTACAAAACGCTCCTTCTTATGATTGAGTAGTATACCGCCTTCTCCCCTTACAGCTTCTGAGACAAGGAAGCGCCGTCCCTCTTTCTGACTATACAAGGCTGTTGGATGAATTTGAATAGCATTCATATCTTTTAATTCTACACTATAAGCTAGTGCAAGTGCGATACTATCTCCTCTAATATGTGAAAAATTAGTAGAATTTTCAAACATACCACCAATGCCACCCGTTGCCAAAATCACACGCGGTGCATGATAGGTGATCATCTCACCTTTGCACGCCGCCACAATGCCATGAATACGCCCATCTGCTACGAGCCAATCCACCATGGTCGTATAGGGTGCCAGCACCACATACGGCATTCTACTGATCGCCTCATAGAGCGTCTCCATAATCACACGTCCCGTCACATCTTGATAATGCAGAATCCTAGGCTGACTATGAGCGCCCTCTCTTGTATAAGCATACGCCTCACCCTCTTTTTCAAAAGGCACACCCAGATCAATGAGTTCTGAAACCACCTCTCTCGACTGGCTAATCATCATTTCGACTGCCGCTGGGTTATTTTGATACCGACCCGCACGAAGTGTATCTTCATAATACCCGTCATAATCTGCTGCATCTCTTGCAACTGATATGCCGCCCTGTGCAAGATAGGAGTTACTTTCAAAAAGGCTTTCTTTTGCAATGACTAACACTTTCCAATCCTTCGGCAGATGATACGTACAGAATAGACCTGCCACACCACTTCCAACTACGATTGCATCATATGCTGTCTCCATTTTGATCCCTCTTTCATTTTGCTAGGCGATGCATCGCTTCCAATGCACCCTTTGCTTTTTCCCTTACACAAGTATCTACTCGCACTTCAGGTCCCATATTTTCAAGTGCTATTGCCAGTTTTTCAAGACTGATACGCTTCATATTCGGACAATACTGTCTATGCCCCACACCGTAGAATCTCTTGTGAGGATTTTTCTGTTTGAGCTCATAAAGAATCCCTAGCTCCGTACAGATAATAAAGTCCGTCTTCTCACTTTGCGTGACATAGGCAATCATACCCGATGTACTTCCCACATAGTCGGCCAATGAGACTACGGCTTTTGGACATTCTGGGTGAACGATCACCTCTGCCTCTGGCAAGGCCTCCTTAGCACGTCTCACAGCTTCCGGCATGATACTTGTATGTACATGGCAAAATCCCGGATTAAGAATCATCTGCTTCTCTGGCAGTTCTGATGCGACATAGCTTCCCAAATGCTCATCTGGCACAAAGAAAATCCGCTTATTGGGAAGTGCTTTTACAATATCAAGGGCATTTGCAGATGTCACACAAACATCTGAAGCTGCTTTAATCTGTGCTGTTGAATTGATATAGCATACAACGGCAAGATCATCATACTGCCTTCTCATCTCTTCTATCGTTTCAACATCTACCATATGTGCCATCGGACAATCTGCCAATTCATCTGCCATAATCACTTGTTTTTGAGGGCTCAGAATCTTAGCACTTTCTCCCATAAAGCGTACCCCACAAAATAAAATAACTTGTTCTTTTGCTTCTTTTCCAATCTTACTCAAATAATAAGAATCCCCTACATAATCTGCAACCGCTTGAATCTGGTCATCTGTATAATAATGTGCCAGTATAATGGCATCCTTCTCTTGCTTTAAGCGCTGAATCTCTTGAATTAATTGCGTCGTTTCCATAGCTACTCTCCTCTTCTAATGTATATTGTTTTACATGTGTCTTGTCATATATATTAACACATTTCTTCAATTATTCAATACATTTTATTGCTATTCAAAAATACACATAGTATAATTTTTACGAACTTACGTACAAAAACCATCATAAACGAGGTGAAAACATGCATAGTCGCAAAAAGGGATTAATGATCGCCCTAGGGACATGTTTTGGAGGAATCGTTCTTTTTCTTGCATTCTGCATACTGATTGCCATCTTTACCAGCAATCCTCGAACCTCCTACTCACGCCCCCTCTCAAGTTCATCAGATGATCATATTGACATTCTGTCGATCCAAGGTGAGATCACTTCTACCACAAGTAGTTGGAATGCATCATCTTACCATCACCAGGCAGTTCTCGATACATTAGACACGCTCATCAATGATCCATCAAACCAAGGTCTCATTCTCTTTCTCGATACCCCTGGTGGTAGTATCTATGAGACAGATGAAGTGTATCTCAAGCTTCTTGCTTACAAAAAAACAGGCCGTCCAATTTATGCCGCCCTTGGACGCATGGCAACATCAGGGGGCTACTACCTTGCCTCTGCAGCAGATTATATCGTTTGCAACCGCAACACCATCACTGGCTCTATAGGTGTTGTCATGCCATCTTATATTGATCTTTCTGAGTTTCTCTCCAAGAATGGGATTAAGGTACATACACCCACTGCAGGGAGCAACAAAGCAATGGGGAGCCCTTACTCACCTATTTCAGAAGAACAACTTGCTATCGTAGAAAGTATTCTAGGCGAAGCTCATGAGCAGTTTATGGAAGTAGTGGCTACAGGCAGACACATGGATCAGGAATCTGTGGCAACACTTGCTGATGGCCGCATCTATAGTGCCAAACAAGCACTTGCGCATGGCTTAGTAGATCAAATCGGCACACTTGATGATGCAATCGCACTCATGCAAAATGATTACAATCTCAATCATGCAGGGATCAATACATTGCCATGCTCACAACCTTATCGTAGTAACAGCCTTCTATTTAAAGTGTTTAACCTGATAGATCTTGTTAGCGCACGACGTCCTTCTAATGAACTCGAATCCGCCTTATCCCTACAAGAATCTATGACCCGATTTGGCTATTACTATAGCGGCGCACTCAGCCCTTAACCCTAGCGCATAAAAAAAGCCCTAAGACATCTCTCCTGTCTTAGGGCTTTTTTACTAACCTTTATATTGTGCTGCAATCTGAATCGCTTTTTGGTGAAGCGGATCTACTGTTGCAGAGATATTGCCATCTTTATGTTTACGACTTCCTTTAAAATGAAGATCCATCACACCATTCATTCCATTGCCTTTGACAGCATCTAAGCTATCTCCTGCATGAGGCATCCCTGCCATAGAAGCTGCCAGACGACGTCCCTTCACATGAACGATGACTGGTCTTCGATCCCAGTTAAAACCACCCCAAATCTGCTTGATGATTTGAGTGTCTGTTTTCGTAAGGGCTTCGACATCTGCATGATTGGTACCAAATGTACGTTTAATTTGGAACTTCTTGCCCGTGTAAACGTCTTCAATCGTTACCACACTACCTCTTGGGATCACTTGACTTGCTGTGCTCCACTGCACCACTTCTATAGGTGCTTGCATTTCTACTTCCACTTCTGGCAACAGCTGAAGACACTCTCCCTCAACCTGTGTATTGTACATATAGCCCTGTGTGCCATCTGCTAATACAACTTCATACCAGCTTCCTTTTTGTCCCATCACACTCACTGCATCACCTTTACCTAATGTTGTGAGCACACCACTCTCTGGATGTGGGAGTTTGCGTAAAGCCGCACCATTTGTTGCCACTTCACCTTTTACTTTATATATTTGTACAGCATCTGCTGGCGCATAGCTCATAACACCCTCTATTTCAACGGCGTATTGCCCTTCTTCTGCATGTGCTGATAGTACTTTCACGTCTTTGCCATCTATAACCCCATATATTTGCCCAAAAGTCGGTAAGGCAGTAAGTGCAAGTGTTCCTAGAATCATTCCTAGCCTTGCAAATTGTTGAATTGTTCTCATCTTCCGTCCTCCATCTTGATGCTTAGCTTATGTGATCTTTGTAGCCTCATCTTATTTATTATGTATATATTAAAACTTGTTACATATTTATTACATTCTTAATATAACATGATTTGATTGCATACTCAACCTTTTACTAGAAATTTATATAACTATCAAAAAAAGAGTCGCCATAAAATCTTTTAAAATTTTTATGACGTCTTCATGTTTTCTATTATTTGAATTGAATATACTGGTTATTAATCCAGATTCCCTCTACCTCTCCTAGCTCAATAAGCCGCTCTGGCAAGATCTCTGTCGCCAATTCTGTTGCTAGTGGATTTAAAAGATTCTCATCCCTCATTGCTATGCGCTCTTCTTCTGTATAACTTAGCCAGTTCTTAATCGGCTCTAAAGATATAGAAAACTCCGAATTGGTATCCCCTCCCCCACTTGTAGTAAATGTTCCGTATAGCTTCTGGCGCTTCCCATCCTTCAGCTGCAACTCAAAGTCTAGCTCTTGATGCGCCTCTATGGGCCTGCCCTGTTCACCCACTGGTTCCATCCCCCTCACAAGGCCTCCAACCACAGAGATTTCTACCTCTGACAAAGTCACAAGGCCTTTTTCTGTTTCAATTTTATACTTTTTCTTGGTCCTTTTCACATTTGGATTAGGTGAAAGACGAAAAGCGACCTGCCACTCTCCAGCTGCTACTAAATCATAAGTATTATAGATATTTGCCAGTTGTAGGTAGGGTAAATCCGCAGCTGTAATGTCTTCATAATAATTTATTGCTTTTGTAGGTCCCCTTCCACTTGCTGAATCCGTATAGACTTCCGTCGCCCCACCACTATCAACAAGTTTACCTGTACGAGTATCTACAAGTTGGATCAATTGCCAAAGTGCCTGCTCCCGATAAGTACGTGTAAAGGCAATACAAAGCTTTCCTCCCTCTTGGTAAACCTTTTCCAAAGTGATGTCTGACTCTGGATGTTCTAGCGGTACTGGTCCACTCACCTGACTGAGGTCAATCGCCAAAGGGTCACGATGAAAAGTTGGAATCACCAAGTCCTCCCCTGTCACAGTGGTCACCCCAGGGCGCATCTTCTCATCCCCTTTTACATTGATCATATAAGTAAGCGTCTTGCCATCCTCACTCAATAGACAACCCTTGCTATACGCATGGCTAGATGGCATCTCTATCTTAAGCTTTTTAAGGACCGTCCCTTCTTCAAAAGGCTGACCATCTTCTCTGTAGAGCCGAAAGACAATGATGCCACCATTGCCACTTGCAAGTGCTGTATCTACCTCCATGGTGATCCCTTCTGTTGTAACGGCTTTGCCTATACTTTGGCTATTCTCCTGTACCAACCCTTCTTGCCCTTCAAAATAGCGTACAAGCACGCTCCCTAATGACAGTGCCCCTACTGTCACACCGACTAATGTCATGCAGGCTACCCCTATCATAATCATCCGATAGAGCCGTCTTTCTTGTAATCCCTTTGCCAGTTTTTCCTTACCTCTACAAAGTTTAGATCCTACGGTTTGACGATTCATACCAAGTGCCTTGGCTATTTCCCCTACACGCTCAAAGTGAAAGTAGCGTCTCACAAAAATTTCTCGGTCCACTTCATCTAATGTACCAAGTACTTCCTCCAATATTTTCCGCTCCTCCTGATCCAAATAAGCCATCTCAGGTGTACGCACATCCACTTGTTCTTGTTCTACCGGAAGCCATTCATAAACACCACGTTTACGCAAAAGATTGAGCGTTCGATGACGTGCCATCGCCCCCAAATATGCTTTGATTTTTACTTCCTCTATTTGCAAAGTCCCACTGATCTCCCAGAATTTCATCCAGACATCTGCCGCCAGATCTTCTCTATCTTCTGCGGTAAGCTGCTTCCCACCGATTTGCCCTATGACGGCGCCCACATAACTCCCATAACTTGCTATGATTTCTTCCATCTGCTGCTGTTTGATTGTAACCGCCCCCCTTCCTTTATCTAGACACTTCAGCCAATCATTTTATTGCACTTACGTATGATTTTATTTTAACGTTTTTTGACGTCCCTCACAATCCCTGCATTTTTTCATGCAAAAAGAGCGTGTCACACTGACACGCTCCTTTGAAGTTTGAAGGCAGTTACCTCTGTTACTCACAGAGTTGTTCGATTCTAGTTTTCAGATCGAGCTATTAAGTTGTAGCTCTACTATAGTATATGTTCATGTCGCAAGATTGCCACCGATTTATAACACCTTACTAAAGAATAGTTTGGTGCGTTCTTCCTGAGGGTTATCAAACACCGCCTTTGGCGTCCCTTCCTCGATGATACGCCCTTCATCCATGAACAGAAGCTTTGTGCCTACTTCTTTGGCAAACCCCATCTCATGTGTTACGATCATCATCGTCATGCCTTCATCTGCAAGCTCCTTGATAACTTCAAGTACCTCTTTAACCATCTCCGGATCTAGCGCTGAAGTCGGCTCATCAAAGAGCATCACTTCTGGGTTCATTGCCAATGCACGCGCAATTGCGATACGCTGTTTTTGTCCCCCTGAAAGCTTATTTGGAAAAGCATCTGCTTTTTCTCTTAGACCTACTTTATCAAGAAGATTATAGGCAATCTGCTCTGCTTCTGCCTTCCCCATCCCTTTGACCTGCATCGGTGCAAGGGTGATATTCTCAAGTACGCTCATATGCGGGAAGAGGTTGAAATGTTGAAATACCATTCCGACTTTTTGCCTTACTTTATTGATGTCTGTCTGCTCACTCGTAATATCTTCTCCATCTACAGTAATCACCCCATCTGTTGGATCTTCCATACGATTGACACATCTGAGGTAGGTAGATTTACCTGAGCCAGATGGCCCAATGATGACCACAACCTCACCTTTTCCTACCCGCTGGTCAATCCCTTTTAAAACCTGTAATTCCCCAAAACTTTTATGTAAATTTTTAATTGTAATCATCTGACCTTACCTCCCTTGCGTAATCTTTTTCTCTACGCCTCTCATAATCTTGGTGAATACACCTGTCAAGAGCAGATAACATGCTGCTACCATAAGTAATGGAATAATGGCATTACCTGTATTACTGATCATCACATTACCAGCCTTCATAATATCCATACCACCTACCATACCAATAACTGCTGTCTCTTTAAGGAGTACAATAAACTCACTCACGAGTGCTGGAAGCATTTGTTTAAATGCTTGTGGCATGATGATGAAACGCATGGTCTGCTTATAATTAAACCCAAGAGAACGCCCCGCTTCCATCTGCCCTTTATCAATCCCTTGAATCCCTGCACGGATCAGCTCTGCCATATAAGCACCACTATTGATCCCGAAAGCAATACCCCCTGCAAGCACTTTAGGGATCCTTACAGAGCCAAATACCACAAGCCAGATAAACGTTACTTGTACAATGGCTGGTGTTCCCCTAATCATGTCAACATACAATTTTGCAATACCCTTCAATACCTTTTCAAGTCCCGCATACTTTTTTGGAAGCTGCATCACCTGGATAATTGCTACACTGACCCCAATGAGCAATCCAATCAGTGTGGCAAAAAGTGTTAAAAGTAATGTACTTTGAATCCCCTCTAACAATAATAGATAATATTTTTCACGCATAAACGTCTCAAAAAACGCAACGGTTGTTTCCCATGTCATTGAAAATACCCCCCTCTTTTTATATGTCTCTTTCGCTTCTTATAAAAAGCTATAAGGAGGGTGTTCCCCCTCCTTGATTACACCTATTATTCAGCTTTACCAAAGTATTGTTCGTAAAGTTTATCGTATGTTCCATCAGCTTTCATATCTGCTAATACTTGATTGATTTCTTTTAAAAGGTCTTCATTTCCTTTTTTAACAGCAATCGCATACTCTTCCTCGATAAATGGTGCTTCAAGTAAAGTCACACCAGTTTGATTCGCAGCAATCTTCTTAGCAGGTTCTTCATCTACAATAACCGCACTGAGTTTGTTGTTTTTAAGATCCATTACTGCCAAGGCCGCTTTATCAAAACGAATTACATCTACACCTTCTGTTCCACTCGCAAAAAGATCACCTGTTGTTCCAAGCTGAACACCTACTTTTTTACCTACAAGATCATCTGGTCCTGTAATAGCTGTATCCCCATCGTTGACGATGATCACTTGCTTTGAATTGAAGTATTTATCTGAGAAGTCAACTTGTTTGGCACGTTCTTCTGTCGCTGTCATACCTGCTGCAACAAAGTCAACCTTTCCTGTGTTGACTGCTGCAAGAAGTGTTCCAAACTCCATATCCTCGATCACCAACTCTTTTCCAAGCTTATTGGCTACTAGTTTTGCAATCTCCACATCAAACCCTACAACTTCGCCACCCTCAATTGATTCAAAGGGTGGGAATGCTGCATTAGTTCCCATAACGATTTCATCCTTACCACATCCAGTCATCATGACACCTGCCATCACACCTACTACTGCTACTGCAAACCATTTTTTAAGATTTATCTTTTTCATAATTGATTTCCCCTTTTTAAACTTATGTTTATTATTTATGCATAATTATAAGTTTAAAAGTATATTTAGTCAATATGTTTTTATTAAATTCCATATTTTTTCTGGTATAATTTTCTTTCCTTAATCACACTATAAGCATTGCAATGTATACATTATCTCTCATTTTAATTTATCCACAATTTTATACACAATTTGTGCACAAAACATATGTTCTTAAAAACTTGTCCCTGTTGATAATGTGCATAATTCTGTGAACAACTGATTATCAAAAGCTTGTACAATTTTTCTATGTGGGTAATTTTATTTTATACTGGTAGTTTTTTGCATCCTATCACCTACAATAAAACCGCATAATATTCACTTCTACTCACGTCTATTCATCCTTTAAATAACCATCAATCAGGTAATACAAACGATCCTCCGGTTTCGTAGATAGGGGGATCCCATACATTCTTCCTAGTTTAGTCACTGAGTTTTGCGCGATCAGCCAATCCATCACTTCAAAGGGTGGCTCATCACTTCTTACAAAACCTACAACTAACATACTATGCCTTGTTTCTTTCAAATCTCCTAGTTGTACGACATCTCCAATACGCAGTTCCTCTTTGGTTCCTAATCGCATTTGGATGCCTTGTTTGACCTCTTGACTAATAAATAGATAATTTTTAAAAGCTGTGGCCGCCGTCCAGCTCGGTGTGCGCTCCTTATCTGAATACCAATACCACTTTTCTATTTCACTACGCCCTTTTGTATCAAAAGGCATCCCTCCTGCATAGAGGCACTGAGAGATAAAGTTGGTGCAGTTTCCTCCGTATTCTTCATAATTCATCCATTGTGGTACATTTGGATTTTTGGCATACCGGTAGGCATAGCCTACTGCCGCTGCCCGGTCATAAGGTAATAATACTTTACTCATTGTTATTCACCTCAAAAAAAGCTATTCCTACTATATGTATGCACACTAATAAGCTGTCAGTCTTTTTTTCACTTTTTCAGCATCCAGCACAGGCCATCCTTCCAGATACACAACTACTTTATCTTTTTGCCACATAAAGATTTGTTTATTTCCTGCCGTGATCAATCTGCCCCGATCAATGACCTCTTTCGTTTTGCGATAAATCCCTGAGTTTGTTTGATGCCCATATGCACCCTCATTTCATATTAATAGACAAAAAAAGAGAGCTTAGGCGTTTGCCTAAGCTCTCTTTTTGTCTATTAACTATAGAAGACTTTTTGATACTTCTACAACATTTTCTACTGTAAATCCGTGCTTTTTGAAAATCAAATCAGCTGGTGCTGATTCACCGAATGTATCAATTGAGATAATCTTTCCTTCAAAGCCTGTGTATTTGTGCCATCCAAATGATGAAGCCGCTTCTACAACAACGCGTTTTGTTTTGTTTGAAGGTAATACGCTCTCTTTGTATTCTTGTGATTGAAGATCAAAGATATTGCTTGATGGCATACTTACAACTGCTGCTTTCACGCCATCTTTTGCAAGTTCTTTTGCCGCTTTGTCAATCAGTTCAACTTCTGAACCTGTTGCGATTAAGATCACATCTGCATCTTGCGGCTTCACTTCACTAATCACATAAGCACCCTTCTTAGCATCTGAACCAGTAAGCTCAAGTGTTGCTAAGTTTTGTCTTGAAAGAACAAGTGAAACTGGAGCATTCTTGCTGTTAAGTGCATACTCCCAAGCTGCTACTGTTTCTTTACCATCTGCTGGTCTGATTGTAATCATGTTTGGCATACTACGAAGCATTGCAAGGTGCTCGATTGGTTGGTGTGTTGGACCATCTTCACCAACACCTACGCTATCATGTGTTAAAACATATGTCACAGGAAGGTTCATAAGTGCTGCAAGTCTCATAGAGTTTTTCATGTAATCGCTGAATACGAAGAATGTTGAGCAGAATACTTTAAGTCCACCGTGTACTGCCATACCATTTGCAATAGCAGCCATCGCATGCTCACGAATACCGAAGTGAAGGTTTCTACCTGCATAATTTGCAGCTGAGAAGTCCCCTTTACCTTCCATATAAGTTTTTGTTGATGGTGCAAGGTCAGCAGAACCGCCCATGAAGTTTTCTACTTTATCTGCGATTTTGTTAATGATCTCATATGATGTTTGTCTTGTAGCAATTGTTTTTGATAAATCAGTATAGTTATCATATACTGCATCAAGGACTATTTCTTTATCTTCATGCCACGCAGCCCACTCTTTTGCAAGTTCTGGGTAAGCAGTTGCATAAGCTTGGAATAACGCGTTCCAAGTATCTTCTTTTGCTTGAGATTCTTTTTGAAGGTCTTCTAAATGCGCTTTTACTTCATCTTCTACGAAGAATGTTTCGTGGTGATGTCCTAAGAAGTCTCTTGTTGCTGTGATATTATCGTGACCAAGAGGTTCACCATGGGCACTTGATTTGCCTACTTTTGCAGGGCATCCGTATCCAATACGTGTTTTCGCTTCGATTAAACTTGGTTTGCCTGATGCTTTAGCAGCTTCGATTGCTTTAGAAATCGCTTCTAAATCCGTACCATCTTCTACTAAGAATGTTGCAAATCCTTGTGCATCGAAACGCGCTCTTACATCTTCATCAAAGGCAATTGCAGTATCCCCTTCGATTGTGATGTTGTTTGAATCATAAAGAACGATGAGCTTATCAAGCTTTAATGTTCCTGCTAAAGATGCTGCTTCATAAGCAATACCTTCCATTAAACAACCATCACCTACTAATGCATAAGTGTAGTGGTTTACAAGATCATAGTTTTCTTTGTTAAACTTAGCTCCAAGATGCTTTTCTGCCATTGCCATCCCTACTGCTGAGGCAATACCTTGACCAAGAGGCCCTGTTGTCATTTCTACCCCTACAGTATGACCATGCTCTGGATGTCCTGGAGTAAGACTGCCCTCTTGTCTAAAGTTTTGAAGATCTTCTATTGTAAGACCATAACCGAATAAGTGTAATAATGAATAAAGTAATGATGAACCGTGTCCAGCTGAAAGTACAAAGCGGTCTCTGTTCGCCCAGTTAGGATTTTTAGGATTGTGGTTCATATGTTTTGCCCATAATGTGTACGCCATTGGCGCTGCACCAAGTGGTAACCCTGGATGTCCTGAATTAGCTTTTTGTACTGCTTCCGCTGACAGTATACGAATAGTATTAACAGTTTTTTGATCTACAAGCGTCATTTTAAATAGTCCTCCTTGAATACATTCTGGTGTGATTATACCATCTCGTTCCATTATAATATGTTTTGTACTTACTGTATACAAGTTTTTATTCTTTTTGCCATAATTCGACTTATTCTTTAGGTTATTAATAGACTTTTTTTGTAGTTTTTCGGCACTATTTTGTGTACTATAAGAATAAAGGGGGAGTTATGATGCCGTATATTTATCCCATTACAAAACATAATAGAACGCAATATACGGTCTATTATTTGTACAAAAGCAAAAAAATATATATTGGAATTTTTGTAAGTGAACTACAAGCACAAAAAGCTTATGATTATTGTCATCATATTTTAGATCACACACTTACGCTAGAGGACTTCATACCCGGAATCATTGATTTCAAAAAATGGATTTCTTTGATCAACCTCAGAGATCATGGCGTTTGGATTAACCAACCCATCTATTTATATGAAACTTTCTTCAAATACTTTCTTGAAGAAAAAATTGTACTTACTTTTGACCTCAAGGACTTATTCTTCTTTTCGACTTCAAAAATTTCTAAGCGTGGCAACTATCTTTTTACCACAAACAGACATAGTCAATCTAGCATTCTCACACGCTTTGGTTTACCTCCCAAAAGTACTTATGGTAAAGATTACGAGTTTGCTAATGGTGATCGCTATGACTTTCGCCGCACCAACCTCATTATTCACACACACTACCAAGGTGTATCCTGCAAGCGCAGTACCAACAAGTGCCTTTATACCACACGCATCTATCACCACAAACCTATTGTTGTGGGGCATTATGAGAGTGAGGTCACTGCAGCAATCGCTTACAACAAGGCAATTGATACACTCATGACTATGGGGGTGTCACGCGAGTATACACCCAATACAATTCCTTATCTCACCCATAGTGAATACCAAGCGATTTATGAAGGAATCCGTCTTACACCACGCCTCAAATCCCCTGCCCCTCAAAAAAAACTTACTTCGTCCAAAACTTACCGTGGCACCTATAAAGATAAGACAGGCTTTAGGGCCTGTATTGGCTTCCACAAAAAACAGATTCACCTCGGTAATTATCCCACAGAACAGCGTGCTGCCCAGGCCTATAACTTTGCCTCATTGTACCTTTATGGCAAAGATGGCTATGTCAACCCTGTTAACCCAATTATCTGTGACGCTGATGAGATGAGGATCTATCACAAACTT
This sequence comes from Cellulosilyticaceae bacterium, assembly GCA_051650265.1. Taxonomy (GTDB): domain Bacteria; phylum Bacillota; class Clostridia; order Lachnospirales; family Cellulosilyticaceae; genus JBOFEH01. The sequence goes on along the minus strand of JBOFIR010000207.1, from coordinate 5,097 downwards.
ATAAAAGCTGGCGTACTCAAAACACCTGCCGTCTCTTCATAGTATCTAGGCAAAGAACAAGTGAAATGCTTCGAACTAGCACTTTCCGACAATATAAAAAACACCTACCAAAGGTAGGTGTTTTTTATTAGAATTTATCTTTGAAAATTTCAATATCTGCTTTTTCCTTAATGTCTTTAAGGTAAGTTGAAAATACTTCATAATCTTTTTGTTCTTTAACAGCAGCATTTACTTTATCTTTTACTTCTTCAAGTGGTGTTACTTTTGCTTCACTTTGTACATCTGTTACTTTGATTAAGTGGTAACCAAATTGTGTTTTAACTGGCGCTGATACTTCACCTTCTTTAAGTGCTTTTGCACCTGCTAAGAAGTCTTGATCATAGTTTGTAGAATCGTAGCTGATAAAGCCTAAATCACCACCAAGGTCTTTTGTACCATCTGTACCATATTGTTTTGCAAGCTCTTCAAAGCTTTTTCCACCTTCGTACTCTTTTTTGATCTTTGCAGCTTCCTCTTCAGTTGGTACTAAAATGTGTGCCATTTTTGCACCTGGAGAAACTGTGTATTGTGCAATGTTATCATCATAGTATTTTTTCACTTCGTCGTCTGAAACTGTCACATCTTTTGTGATTGCAGTTACAACTTCACCTACAGTAAAGCTTTGTTTAAGGTAAGTTTTGAACTCATCAAGTGTCATGTTTTGTTGTTTAAGTGCTTCATCAAAAGCTTCTTTTGAACCAAAGTTTTCTTCAGCAACTTTTAATTCTTCGTCAATACGCTCATCTGTGATTTCGATTCCTAAATCTTTAGCATGTTGTACAAGTACTTGCGTTTCTACAAGGTAGTTCACAACAAGTTCTTTTTGTTGATCATAAAGTTTTTTTGCTTCTTCATTTTCAAGGAAGTTTTCCCCGTATTGCATTGCTAAGATTTGCTCCACATAAGAAAGCTCCATCTTAAGTTCACCAAGTTTGATTGTTGCATCTCCTACTCTCGCAATCACTTCATCTTTGTTGACGTCGTCTTTGCTTACAGCCCCACCATCAGCATTTGACTCTGTTGCTGCATTTTGCTCAGCTTTTGCATCGCTACTACAGCCTACAGCTGCTAATCCAATTGTTGCAAGACCAAGACATGCAACAAACTTTTTAAATTTTTTCATCATTGTATCTCCCATAGACGTTTTATTTTAATAATGCCTATTGTACACCCTAAAGATGAACAGTATATAAACAAAATACAGCTTGTTTTTAAATGTGTACAAACATTATCTTGCATTCTCAACTATTATACCAAATTTTCTACCTTTAACGCTAGACTATCAGATTATTTTCTCTTATAAGATTTTAATCTGTCACTTTGCGTCTTTCCATGAGGATCGTATCACGCCATTTTCCATGACGATCTTGACCTTGTCTTTCTCGATAGCCAACCTCTCTAAAACCGCATTTCTTATGAAGTCTGAGACTTGGGAAGTTATCCGCCATAATATTCGACTGAAGCATCCAAAAGCCTTCTTCCTCAGATACCTGAGTGACCGCATAAAGAAGTGCCTCTCCATACCCTTTTCCTTTGTGCCCGTTCTCAATATAAATACTTACCTCTGCAATGCCTCTAAATACCGTTCTTTTGGAAACGGGAGATAAGGCTACCCAGCCCACCACATCACCTGATACCTCAAGCACATATCTGCATATCTTCAAATGCTCCTCATCCCACTGCGCGTAGCTTGGGCATACTGTCTCAAACGTTGCCATATTCGAAACCATTCCTTGATAGAATATAGCGATAACTTTTTCCCAATCTGCCGCGCGCATTGGTCTAATGCTTCCTTTCATACCTGATGCTCCTTTCCTACTTACCTGATTTCACCTAGTTTATCATATATCAACTATTTTATCATAGTAAATAAATCGGACGATTGGTACGAGAAAGTGAGATAAGAACCTTAGTGCCCACTAGAAGTTGGAATAAAAGGAATGATACGACTTGCGAAATTCTGCATTGTAATGGTTTGAAGCCATACTTTTCCTGGTCCAGTCAGTTTTGTAAGAAAGAGCCCTTCACCACCAAAGAAAATATTTTTGAACCCTTTTACGGTCTCAATCTCATAGCGTACGCTTTTTTCAAAAGCCGCGACATTTCCTGTATCCACTTTAATCACTTCTCCTGCTGCCAGTTCACGCGCAACCACGCTTCCTGCCACTTCAAGGAATACTTTTCCTTCTCCTGAGATCCTTTGAAGCATAAATCCTTCACCACCGAAGAACCCCGCAGAAAGCTTGCGTGTGAACTCAACACTCAGTTCTACGCCATGTGTCCCACATAGGAACGCATCTTTTTGCGCAATAACTTCTCTACCTCTGTGAATATCAAGGTAAACGATCTTCCCTGGAAAAGTAGATGCAAAAACAATCTCTGCTCCAGGCCTCATAGAAGTATACGTTGCCATAAATAACGACTCCCCCGTAAACATACGGCCAAGCCCCTTCATCAAACCACCCTTGAGATTTGTATCCATCGTAATCCCTTGATCCATCCATGCCATGCCGCCAGACTGTGTATAGACACTCTCCCCTTGCCCAAGCTTGATCGATACTGCCGGTAAATCATTTCCAAATATGGTGTACTCCATTTTTTAATCCTCCCTTATTGGTGCATTCATTCCCCCTCATTATACTTCCATTTTATTCCTAACGTCAATTTACTTGACGTCTGAGTTCCATAGTAATCCCTACACCCAAACATAGATAGACGATCCCTAATCCGATTATTGGCGAAAAGGCCACTACCAGCCACCCCAATAGTGCACCCATCCATGCTATTTCACATAATTGATTGACATAGCCTAATTTCTTCATTTCGCAATCCCCCATTTCGTTCTCCTGGTAACTTTTAATTAATAATATTTTAGTTTATTTTTATATTTTTATCAACAATTAAATTTTATTTATTAGTATAATTTCATATTTATTTTTGATTCAATCTTTATTATTTGGTATTTTCACACAAACACCTCTCCATTCTTCCCCTACAAAAAAAGAGACCTACCTAATCAGTAGATCCCCTCTTCATTCTATTTCACAAACTGCTATGCTTCTTGTGGCACTGCACTAACATAGATGCTTACCGCACCTTCTGCTTGATGGTCAACCACGTATTTGTGGTATGGCCCCTCTGGCCTATTCTCCTCATCATTTTCAAGTATAATGGTCACTTTACTTGCTTGATGTAGGGTCGGCTCATAGATTGGCTCACCTAGGAGCATGCTGATATATTGTTCATACACTGAAAAATCCGCATAGTGACATGTTGCAATATCTCCTAATGTAATTCCTGCATTAATATGGAGTAGTTCAATGCTTTTATTTTTTTGAATACCAAACTTGAAGCACATAAGTCCTTCTGTAGCCATCGCTTTCATCATCTTGCGTACATAACGCTGGATTTTTTGTGTGGCTGTCTTTGTTAGCACTGCTGGTGTAGTGATGTATTTCACATCCTCTGCATCCAGTTCTTCATCTTGTATAGGATACAGTACGATCTTCCCTGTTTGATCTTTAAGTGCCGTTACACTTAAGATCTTATCATATGTTCCAATCGACTCTAAGAGCCACTCACGTGCTTCATCGTTGACTTCAAAAATAAACTCACTGAGTTCTTCCGGTGTAAGTACCTCCATCACTTCATGGTAGGTATCAAATACTTGGTAAAAACGAAATGGTAATTCCAGATTTTCTAGATCTTCAAAAAAATCCTCTTTGTTATTTTGATAAAAATGATGTGGTACCGGAATCTCCAAAGATTTTGCAAACTGAATTTGCTGGATTCTTCCTGCAATCAATTCTAAGCCTTGATGACTTGGAAATAGCGGATACTCTTTTGCGATTTGCTCAGCTACTTTTGGAATAGAATCTGTACAAAAAAGAATACTCTCTACACGACGACTGAGCTTCTTAAGTGTCTCATTATTAATCGGGGCAGTAATATGTTCATCTGCAAAATGTGTGGCGATATTATTTAAGTCTTGTTCTAATAACGTGGTTTTGATACCTCTTAAACGTGCCTGTTGACATAGCAGGGCAGCTTCTAAGTTCCCTCCTATGATCCCAAGGGTACGTATATTTTTTTTGCCCATATGCGTCTCTCCTTTTACCTTTTTACTTTAATAAATATTCGAGGACTTCTATACATGCTTCCATATCTTTTGGTGGATCAATCAGTGATACAACCATCGCTTCACCTAGTGCAATACTTGGAAGGCCATTTAATGTATTCACTTTGATACCATATACATATTCTTTTCCATCCACCCTACTCTTACCAGTTACAAGTTGATCCTTGTATTTTTCAAGAATCGGTGCAAGTTCAGGAATCGTATCTAATTTCACAAATGGATCAAAACGATCAATTTGCATAAAGATTTGATGACGTACATCAGAGATGGCAAGCACATCAATTTCACGCACCTGCATCTTCAAATTAAGAAGTTGCTCACTACTCATTGTTGCTTGTCCTGGTGCTGACCAGTCTGTTTGCATGAAGTATAGATCTGATCCAAATTTTTCATAAAACATATCAATATCTGCTTCTTGCTTTGCCGGATCATTGGCAAGCTTACCTGATATTACAGTATGGATTTTATACTCAGGCCTAGGCGTCGTTGCAATGCGGTAGATTTCACCAACGATGAAAATCGCTGCAAGCACCCCCACGATGTGCCACCTATAATAAGTCCATATATACTCAATTTTCTGCTTCCCGTTCATTTCTTTGAACTTTTCTCTATTTGTCTTTTTTTGCATGGTGTAGCCCCTCCTTCTATGAATTGATTGTACCAAATCGCCTATATCTAATCAACTAATTCCCTCTTTAATAAGGAATTTTACTGTGTTATACTAGACATAAAATATTTTTCTAATGTTTTGCATGTGTTCATAGTATACTCAAATACTATGTATATAATATGAGAATATGGATTTTATTTTAAGGAGGCAGTTTACTGATGAATTTTTTAGATAAGCTTGAGCGTAAGTTTGGAAAATTCGCCATCCCTAATCTCATGACCTATGTGGTATTAGGCAATGCGCTTATTTT
>JBOFIR010000206.1:0-12469 GCA_051650265.1 Cellulosilyticaceae bacterium | reverse complement strand
GAATCAGCATTTGATGTTGTGCATCGATCTGTTCATTCCCTATAGCTAACTCTTCTGCCCACCTAATCATCCTACTCCTCCTACATCCCACACCCTATAGGATTGTGGCTATGCTTTTCTTTTATCTTATGTACGTTTATGCTTTTAGGACACATTTATTAATGCACTCATTATAACGCAAAGCTATTAAAATTTCAAAAAAGTAGTCTTCTATTAGACGCATAGAAGACTACTTTTGTATCATAATTTATAATTTTTATTTGCCATTTTTCTTGAGATTGAATTGGACATTGAAGCTTTGTCCTTCTGCTCCATCTACATCTACTGTAAATTTGATTGTTGGTGAAGTTTGAAGCACTGTGATCGCTGGATCTTTACTGATCACACCGAAAGCTTCTTGGTCTAGCTCAACTGCGATAACACCTGTGTTTTTCATCGTTGGATCTGATACAGCTACTGCAAGTGTCTTCTTGCCTTCTTGTACCATCACAGATGCTTTTTTGTTGACTGTAAGACCTGCTACTGTCGCTACTTCATCGTTCCAGAAGTTAGCTGCTAGGATACCTAAATCGTTTTCTTGGACTGCTTGGATCGTTGGTGTATTGGCTACTACCTCTACATCTGCTTTCTTTGCGTATTTCTCTACATCTTTAGCTGATTTACCTGGGAGCAGTACGTAGTCGTAAGTATCTCCTGTTGGATTCGTCCCGTGCTCAAACCACATTTCTACGTAGTTTTTCGTTACAGCTGGCGCTTTATCACCATTTTTCACATCTCCCCAGCTACCTGTGTTAGCTACTTTGCGAAGGGCGAGTGTGCTACCACTTGGGAAGTAGTACCCGATATCTGTACCTTTTGTCAGGTTGCCTTCTAAGTGTGCCCAGTTAGCTTTTACTGAGGTTTCATCTCCTACTTTGGCTACTACTTCTTTGCCATTGATGGTCACTTTGTTTGACGCATCCTCTTTGATTTTTCTATTTTCTACAATTGTCTCAATTGGGCTATTGTCTGTGCTATTGATCCCTGCACCTAGACATACGATTTCATCATCAAACATGAAGTATGATTTCTTCGCTTCAAGTGATTTGTATTTTGCCTTAGCATAGTCTGTACCATTTTGGTTACGTAAGTCTCCACTTAGTGCCATACCACTTACACCGTAGTTACCGAGTACGCTACCGCCTACCCAATCTTCCTTGGAGAAGAGTTTTTGACCATTGTCTGCGTTATTCGCTAAACCTTCTACATCTAACTTCACTGTGTCTACTGTCGTACCTGGTAAACGATATGGATTCACCGTGTTCCAGTAGTCTTCACTGTAGTGTGCTAGATCATCATTGTATAGGTAAGTCATCCCGTCTGCTGTATGCCAGCCACGTTTGTTCTCTCCGTTCATGTATTCGAAGTTACTGATACGGTTTGAGAACATGCTGAGACCAAATAGGTAATCCGGTCCTCTATGTACTGCTCTATCCATGAGTGAGAAGTTCTTGTGCATTGCTTCTAGTGGCACTGCTTTGATACTTGTATCATTTAAGATTTCTTCTGCTAAATTGATGAGGTTGATATTGTTGGTATTCTCTGTAAAGATTCTGGATGTATCTTCTGTCATCCAAGTCTTGGCATAGCTCTTAAGCTGCGCTGCTAACTGTGGCTCTACCACCTCTGAAAGGAGTAGGAATGATCCCATAATGCCATGTCCTGAACTTCTATCCGTCTCATTCGAACGCGCTACTGCACGACCTCTTACCATATCTAGTGCTGCACCTTTGTAGATAAATGGTGCAAAGGCTTCCACACCAAACTCTGTAAGGATTTGAAGTGTCTGTGGCTTTATTTCCCATGGTGTATCTTGAAGTGCTTTGGCTACTGTAGATGCTCCTGTAAGGAATACATTTCCATATGTCCCTACATAAGGTACATGTCCATGCTGAACAAATGATCCATCTTCATAGAATCCATCGATATAAGTCCCATCTGCATTACGCACTTCATACTTGAGTAAGCTACTAATCGCATCTCTTGTCATGATGAGCTGCTCATAATCCCCACGTAGCATCCCCATTACTAATGAAACTAACGATACGTCTACTCTATTGGCTGCTTCTGATTCTCTATAAGCATTTGGAGATACACCACTTGCTCCTGAGTGGAATGGATCTGGTTGGTGGAAGTAAATCACATCTGTGTACTTCATCACTTTTTCTTTGCCAAGCTCATCGTATAGCATCACACAGATATTATTTAACGCTTTTGGTATACCAATTTCCCATTGCCACCAGTTACCGTATTGCTCTTGGATACCGTATGCATTTTCATGTAGCCACTCTAAAGCGTATTCAATAGCCGCTAAAAGGTCTTTGTCTCCATAGTATTTGCTCTCTGGTGTCGTATAGCCTTTCGCTAGCCACTCTAAACGTAAGTACATCTCTCTCGTATGTGCTGGGTCTGTCGCATATTTTTCTGTTTTGTTATCACTCCAGATCGCTCCGCCATCTTTGTTCATACTATTCCAGTGCTGCTCTGTGAAACTCTCCACTCTTGCGATTACACGTTGTACATTTGAACTTGTCATATCATTATCCACACCAATCACTGTCCCTAACCAATGTGTTCTAAGCGCAGCATATACACTCTCTTGGATTTGTGGCATATCAGCTGGGTTCATGTACATGACATCTACTTTCCAAGTCTGCACTTGGCCTGCTGCATCTGTTACTTTGATCAGACTAAATCCTTTTTCTAGCGCAGATACTTGGCCGCTACCATCGACTGTTGCAATATGAGGATTACTACTTGTCCATGTAAGTGGTGCTACCATATCTCCAGTAGGCACTAACGCCATTTGCTCCTTGCGTACTACTTGTACATTGTAAGGCTGTGCAATATGCATTGGTGTAGCTGCTTCTAGTTTAGTCATCTCTACTTGCTGCGATGTCACCTCACTCGCCATCACTTGCATAGCAGGTAAGAATCCTGCTCCTAAAGTATTTACTGTTACGACTGTTGCCATTAGTAGGCACATTTTTTTGTTCATTTCTATCGCTCCTTTGTTATGCGTATTGGTTGTTTTCCGCTCCAACAAATCGTTTTGTTATATTCAATTTAACCAATACGCATACTCTTTTCAATAAACACTTTAAGGCATTATATCAATAAAACACTATTAAACATTTTATTTTATATTGGTTTTTGCATAATATACCAAATCTTTCACACCAAAACATAGGTATGGTATATCTTTCATAGAAATAGACGATAAAAAACTAAGTTGCTAAATAAAAAATGGAGACCTTCTCATTCTTAAGGTCTCCATTTTTTATTCTATCCTATACAGTTCCGAAAACTCTATACTACACTTTTCTATTTGGCTACTGCCTAGTTTTTGACTCGTTTGCTGCATACTTGTTTCCTCTATTCGTCTAACAGGAAGCATGAAACTCATCAAAGTTCCTTCGCCTTCCTCACTCATGGCCCATACCTTGCCTTCATGCATCTCAACAAGTGCTTTGACTAATGCTAATCCAATCCCACTGCCTTGGCTTTTTCTGACTAAATGATTCTCCAGCTGGGTAAATCGTTCAAAAATACTTCCTAGCTTTCCTTCTGGTATGCCTATGCCATTATCTTGGACCGCTACCTTGATCCACTCACCTTCTCGTGTCATCGTCACTTCTATCTTGCCATCTACGCCTACATATTTGGCCGCATTAGATAGTAGGTTGAGCATAATTCTTTCGATCTTATCGGGATCACATGCGATCAAAATTTCTTCTTCCTCTGTATCAAAGATTAGTTCTATTCCTTTACCTGTTATGTATCCCACTACAGACTGTGTAATCTCTTCTACAATCTGAACAATATTATGGTTGCCTAACTGTAACTCATAGTATCCTGCTTCTATCTTATTGCTATCAATCAAATTATTGACTAACCTTAACATCCTATAGCTGTTTTGTTTGATATAGCGCATGTATCTTATTAGCTGTTCTTTATCTATATCTTCTTCATCACGTAATGTCTGTTCAATGAGCTGGGTCGTCGACAGCAGGATATTAATTGGTGTCTTAAATTCATGTGTGATATTGGCAAAAAAATCACTTCTTAACTGTTCATTCAGTAATTCTATTTGTTGATTCTCCATCCATTTCCTCCACTTTTTTAGTCCAAATCATAGATATCTGCAAACTCTATGCGGCATCTTTCCATTCTATGTGTGGCTAATTCTCCTCTACTCGCTTCTAGCAGACATCCCTTCACTCTTCTATTCGGAAGCTCTACTGTTATTCGGGTTCCTTTCCCCAGTGTACTTTGGGCATAAATCTTTCCCTCATGAAGTGAGACAAATAGCTTAGCTAAACTTAGCCCAATACCACTCCCTTCATTCTGTCTAGTCAAACTCACATCCACCTGCATAAACTGCTCAAAAATATTTTCTAACTGTTCCTTTGGAATACCGATTCCATTATCCTCTACTTCTAACACGATTTGATCGGCCTGCTTACGCAGTCTGATGGTAATCCGCCCACCTCTCGGGGTATACTTGATCGCATTGGCAATCAAATTAAGGATCACGCGATCAATCTTATCTATGTCACATCCAATAACTTGTTTGCTTAGATCCGTTTCAAAGTAGAGTGTTATCCCTTTATACACAGCATATCTTGCCGCTGTTCTAGCAATATCTCCGACTACGCCTACTAGCTCATAGTTTTTCTTTTTCATTTCATACTCACCTGCCACAATGTGTGTACTGTCTATAAGATTGTTGACAAGCCGCATCAGTCTATAGATATTCTTTTTAATATAACCTTTGTATTTCTCCGTGTTGCATACCTTTAATCCTTGTTCAAGCATCTGCTGCTTCACCCATAGACTGTTAAGAGGCTCTTGTAATTCTTGCGAAATATGCGATAAAAATTCTTCCTTTAAAATTTGCAACTGTCTTTTTTGAGCATAGAGACTTTGTTGTTTTTTGAATTGATACTTGGATGTCACATTTTTTCCTGTATACACATAAATTTGTTTATCCATAATATACTTCACACCACATTCCATCCATACTAATTCTCCAGAAGTATGGGGGATGCGCATAATCATACGGTTAATCTCTCCCGGGTAGGCTCTACATTGTCGCCTGGTATAAGACATAAAACTTTTATCCTCTTCATGAATATAATTCAGTATACCCTTCTTCAATAGTTCTGCTTCACTTACCCCCATCATCTCACAGATTCCTCTATTTACTTTGAGGAGTTTATGACTCTCATCACTCACCCAAACCCCATCTGAAACAACGCTTAATAACTCACCTAGCTCTGCTTCTGTTTGCATCCGTTTTTTCAAAGTCTTTTCTAACTCTTTAGTCACTCTGACCCGCTTAATATGGTCCCCTAACTTGTTACAAATTTTCTGAATCCAGTTTATAAGCTCTCTATCCGATACCTCATACTGCTTATACAACAAGTTAACCACGCCCAAAAACTCACTACCATCCGTGATGTCAAATACTCCCACATGTTGGATCCCTCTTTCTTGTAACTTCTCTCTGATCGATAAATCTTCTAGCTCCATAAAATCAACCTGTTCAAGCGGCTTAATCTCTTGATTCCTAGAACCTTTATGGGCATACGCCACAGTACACCCCAATAGTTCAGCCTCTAAAGCTTCTCTTGCCAGATGTTGATTAAATGGAGTTGCAAATTTACAAACTAACTGTTCTCTGGTTGCATCATAGACCCAGATAGCCATCCCTTCCGCTTTGATATCTTTTAAAACTTCTTTTATCAGTTGCTCTTTTAAAGTGATGTCTTTACAACTAGCCTCACTTTTCCCTGTCTCCATCAACTTAAAAACCTGGTTCAATTGATGTTTTTGTTCAAGCTCTACCCACTTCTTCATCGTAATCTCATCAGCAAACTTGATTAGTCCACATACCTCTTGGGCTGCATCATATAACGGACTTTTGTAGACATTAATGAGTCGCATCTTTCCAGTCTGTGTCTTGACCCAGTTTTCTATGTACTCCGGGACTGCTTCTTGTATGATTTGATTATCTTTGTTTTGATAAATCTCACCTGCAAGCTCTCCATAGATCTCAATATCATTCTTTCCAAGATATTCTTCTGAGTGATATTCATAATAATCTCTGCACGCCTTATTCATATACATATACTTGCCCTCTAGACTCTTGCTCGCAATCATCATCGGTAGCTGCTCCAAGATAGACCGTGCCTCATCTTCACTAGCTTCACCTAAAGGCACATGCTCACCTAGCACATACCACACATGCTCTCCATTCCATTCATCCTTAAACACTTGCATTTTGTACGTTAATATATTTCCTGATCTAGTCTGTAAGTCTACTCTAGTTTCTCCATAGCGCTTTATTTCCCAGTCTTCCCAATCCACTTGAAGGATCTCTTCGATATTCAACTGCAAAATTTCATCTTGAGTATAACCTAGCTTCTGAGCTAAGGCCCTCCCTACAAACTTAATCACTCCACTCTCTTCTACAACGAGCACATCTTCCTCTAGCTCATCTAATACTGTCTTCATATTCGGTTCCCTTCTACTCTTAGTGGTAATTCTATGCAAATAGTATTACCACCCTCACTGATCGACTGGACAAATACCCTGCCACCATGCATACCCACAAAAGATTGGGCAATAAAAAACGCCTCTTCCTGCCCACATCTTCCCGTATCTGTGATAGACACATTCACTTTATTCCTTATAAGTTGAACTTCAACTTGGATCCTTCCCTCATACGCTATCCGCTTGATCGCATTACTAATGACACTCCCTATAGCGCGCTGAATTTTTATACGATCACAGCTCATTTGTTGCTCTTCAATTTGTGTATCAAAAACCCACTGGATCTGCTTGGTTTTCATACGTTTACTAATTACCTCAACTACTGTTTCTATGACTTCTACAATATTACACACTTCCAGTTGTAGCTGGGCAAAACCTGTATCAATCTCTGTCATATCCATCAAGTTATCTACCAGTTCAAGTAATCCATACGTCCTTCGCTGCATCTGATTCAGTAACGCTTGCATATTTTGTTCTACACCCATCTGCGCAATTAATTCCAAACTCGATAAAATCATATTGATAGGCGTCCTAAACTCATGAGAAATCTTAGCAAAAAATTCATTTCTTACGCTTTCCTTTTGTACCTGTTTTTCATAGTCTGCCTGCTGTTGAGCCAGCTCCCTTGCTTTCGTAATATCTGTCCCGATACAAATATACATGTCTTTTTCCGCATTGTACTTCACATGCCACTCAATCCAAATATTTTCACCTGATTGTGTCGTATAGTGAATCATTTCCTTTTCATGCACATCATATTGCAGCTGATTATCTTCTGTATAGATAAACTCCTTATAATGTCTACCCATAATCTCCGATTTAGACCTACCTACTAAGTCACAAAAACTCTGACTCACCATCTGAATACACTTATGCTTATCCACTACCTTAATCACATCTGCTGCTGTATCTAGTAAATACCCCAGTTCCTCCTCAACTAACTTTCTCCGTTCCAGTTCTTCCTTCAGTTTTCTAGATAACTCAAACTGTTTGAGAATCATTGCTAGCTGTTTACACACCTTCTCATCGATTTGCTTTTCATCCTTAAGTGTATAATCATACGCTTCATAGAAGATCACTAATACCCCCATAAACTCCTGATTATAATAGATGGGATGGATGCCTATATCCTTTATACCTCTTGAGCAAATCCTCACCGCATCCCTTGCAAATAGACTCTCTTCAACAGGATGAACCCCGTGGTACCGTTCATCCCGAATTATTTCACCTAGATTGTCTGCCGGTATATAACCTCTACCATCCTGCTGTATAATCGTTCTACAGACACCTTCATAAAAATAACTTGTTAACTGATTCTTTTCATCATCATACGCAAGCACACATACCCCCTGAGCCTTTAGTTCTCTAATCAAGCATTGCTCTATTTTCATTTCTTGAAAATCTTGATTAAACATAACCTCATTCCGGTAAGTACTCTCTCCTATGCTGCGTAGTTCCTCATCATTCTCATTCTGCTGATGTGCCATCAACCAGCTTAATGTCTCATCTCTACAAATTTTAATAATCCCCGCCAAACGCTTCTCCTGATAAAAAGGAAGTTTGTATACCTTAAATAATTTCATTTCTCCCACATTCCTCCACACTTCCATGTGTTTAGGCTCCTGTGTTTTGAGAATAATTTCATCCTCTTGCTCTACTACTTTCCCGATCTCCTCTCCCCAAACTTGACGATCCGTCTTGCCGAGTACATCCGCTTTCCTCATGCCACACTTTTCATCTGCTACTTGATTAATATAGGTATATCTTCCATTTAATGATTTTACCAACACACCACAAGGAAGCTGATCTAACACCTGACACATGGAAGGACTAGGTATCTGATAATCTTCCTTTACTTTTCCCATCAATACAAAAGCAGGTGAATTCTCCCACTCTTTTGCTACAACTTTACAAACATACTGCAAGATTTGTCCCGCTCTATCCTTCAATTTTAGGACTAACTCTTCTCCTCCCACTAAATAAATAAGTTGTTGTCTCAGCGCTTGGGCATCTTCTACAATCTCCTCGATATCCCAACCATCCATAAATTTGCTATGGTAGTAAAGCTTACCACATAGCTTCTCATTACAGTATCGAATCTTTCCTTTTTGATCGATTACGAGCACATCCTCTTTTATCCTATTTAGAAGTTTTTTCATAACTTAGTCCCCATTCTACTCTGTATTAAAATACCCGTAACTATATTTTAATTAATTTTCAAACTAAAGTACATAAAAAAAGTCACACTTTTACATTGTGTGACTTTTTTCAGCCTTTTTTCACTTATATCTGTAACTTTCTTCCCAACATTTCAGGCGCTAAACTATAAAACTTCGCTTGCTGAGCTGTAATCTTACCTTGTTTGTATAGCTCTAACAGGCTACCATCCATCGTTTTCATCCCTTCACTTGATAAATTCCCCATCATCGCTTCGATCTGATAGACCTTACCTTCCCTAATCATATTACGAATGGCGTTGTTGACAAACATGATTTCAAATACTGGGACTACCCCCTGTTCAGTGGGGATAAGCTGCTGAGAAATGACACTATGGAGCACCATAGAAAGCTGCACCCTCACTTGCTGTTGCTGCTCAGGTGAAAATACATCCACGATACGGTCGATGGTATTGGCAGCCCCTAAAGTATGCAGCGTGGAAAAGACTAACTGACCTGTCTCTGCAGCTGTCATGGCAATGCTAATGGTCTCTAGGTCCCGCATCTCACCAAGCAAGATGACATCTGGCGCTTCTCTGAGTGCAGCTCTTAATCCTTGGACGTAGCTTTGCGTATCAATACCGACCTCTCTCTGACTGACTATCCCCTCGCCATGACGATGAATAAACTCTATCGGATCTTCTAGAGTAATAATATGAGATTGTCTGTGGGCATTAATTTCATTCATGATACATGCCAACGTAGTCGACTTCCCACAGCCTGCTGGCCCTGTCACCAGTACAAGTCCTTTGGTCTGCTTGGAAAGTGCGAGCACCTCCTCCGGTATCCCTAGCACCTTGGCATCAGGTAATTCAAATCTTACTACTCTGACTACCATGGCATAAGAACCTCTTTGCTTGTAAGCATTGACCCTAAAACGCCCTATGCCTTCTAGAGAAAACGAAAAATCATCATCCCCTCGGGTTAGAAGCTGCTTCATCTCTCTCTCCGACACTTTATAAATATAACTCGTAATGTGCTCTGTCTCCTTGGCACCTAGTTTTTCTTCATTATAATTGTACAAGCTACCTTGCTTCTTAAAACAAATTTCTTTACCGGCTACGATAAAAATATCAGATGCCCCCTGCTGCTGAGCTTCTATAAAAATCTTATTAATATCCATGCTGCCTCCTCCTACTCTAAAGTGATCTCCTCAAACTCTGGCTGGACTAACTCCTGTTCCCAATGCTCATTGGTCTTTAAGGCCCACTCTATGATGTGATACCGCGTAGCTGCTTCCCACTCACCAGGCACTACTTCAAGTACTACCACCAACACCTGATGCGTCTGCAAAGGCTCTTCATAACTTATCCTTAGTTTCCAAGATGCTCCCTGTCCTAACCTTTCTACCTTAGCTAACTGCTCCAATTGCTCTACCACTTGCGCCAAATGCCCTTCGTTTGCTAACGCCATACCTTGTCTTTGTGCTGCTATTAACACCGCATCAATAGTTGCTAATTTCTGCTCTGCCGCTGCATCTGCCTCATAAAAATCCAGTACACTCTGCGTGGTCTTCTGCGTTAATTTATAATCCCTATCCACTGTAATTAAAGCAAGTATCGCAAAAATCGTCAGGCATAAAACTACAAATAGAGTCACCATACTCAAACTCCCTATCCCTACACACATCTTTTTAGTTTTCATATCCCACACGCCTTTCTACTTGCTGGATTCCCTTCGGTCTATAGCACGCAAATTCCAACCTCCCTACCTCCTGCTTCTGTGTAAGTGGCTGGCTATACATGTGTACTGTATAACTTTCCAACACACCACCCTCACAAAACTGCTCTACTTTCGTCAGTTCCGCCTCAAAACTAGGCACCTCTCCAGCTTCAAGTACTTCTCCCAAAGCATTGTAATACCAGCTCATCTGCTGTGGTACTTCAGGTTTTTCCGCCTGAATATACTCAGCAATTGAACACATCATCACCACTGCCTGCCGCTCTGCTTGTGACCGTGCATTCACTCGCTCCACCTTTACAAAAGCTTTGAGAATCACTAATCCCACTAGACTCAATAACGCTAGACTTACTACGCATTCTAAGAAAAAAGGATTCATCTTACTTACGCCACTTCGCTTCATCTACCGTCACCTCCTGACCGTAGGGCTACATGCGCAGTCTCAGACTGACCTTCGCACGTCTTTATAGTCATCGTCACTAACCGCTGCTGACTGATTGTAATCTTTAGCGCCTGCAGTGGCAGGATCTCCATACCTGCCTCTAATCCCAATTCATCCCCCTCTTTTATATACAGTTCTCTCAAATAATTATCATACACATAAATCCATGTCTCATATTTTACCCCATCAACTTCTTCCCGTAAGACAAGTATCGGTTGCCCTTGATGAGACTTCACTGCTACACCATCCATCCGATCATGCTGGCGAATCTTCATCCTAATATAAGCAATAGGTGTATGGGTTTGGTAAGCCATCAAACTATTTTGCTGTATCATTTTGTATCCCTTCGCACTCATGACCAACACTAGCAAACTCATCCCTACAAAAAACAAAAACAAACTAGCCATGACACTCAGTTCCAATAGTCTACCACCGCCTGCTCCCCATCTTCTCCTACTCATGGATCTCTGCTCCTTTTAATGGGAGTACCTTCACTTGCGGCATTACATTCGAAGCAAAAATTTCATAATACACCGCGTACTTTTGCTCATCCACCTCTAAGCCATAATGCTCTGAAATATATGCAATACTCGGTGGGTAGACCCCTTCTAAGGCATAACACTGTACTACCGCCTTCATAATAGCCTGCTCCATCATCTTCATCTGCTCACTTTGTGTATACGCCTTGGTCTGCATCCCTCCAAAAGCTAAACACCATCCCATTACTAAAATCCCAAGCAGTACACCCACTCCCTCTTTATACCCTTTATGCCTAGCCATCTCCTATCCCCCTATCCTATCACTGACATCATACTCATCAATGGCAACATCACAGACAACAAAATACTGCCTATCACACATGCCAAAACAATAACTGTTATCGGTTCAATACGCCCCACTATACGCTCCAAAGTTTCCTCTACTTCCTCTTCATAGTAAGTCGCCAGCTTCTTCATCATCTCTTCCAAACACCCCGTCCGGCTCCCTACAATCAGCATCCTCACCGCCAAACTCGAAAACAAACGACTCTCCTGCACCGCCTGAGCCAAAGACTGCCCTGCATGCATACTGACTAAACTTTGATCAATTTTTCGTCTTACCCCAACATGCCTTACCAACTCTCTCGCCATCTCCATGGCATACTCAGGCGGTACACCACTTCCTATTAGCAAAGTAAGAGCCGAAGTAAACTTTTGAATTTCCAACGTCTCATAACTCTTAAAATAATGTAAGGCTCTAGTCACCACAGTAAGCTCTCCGCTCACCTTCAACCATCCCCACAAAACTAATCCACTAACCAATACACAGAGGATCAGCCCCGCAGACCACGCTGTTATCATCGTCCCCATCTGCATCATCCCTGTGGCACGCGATGACATTTGCATCCCCAAACTCTCTAGTACCTCCTCAAACACAGGCAACACATGCGCATTGATTGCCAAAATCATCGTACACATCATCCCCAACAGAATAAGCGGATACACGAGCACCCGTCTCACACACTGCCCAATCTGAGCCTCACGCTCATAGTAAT
>JBOFIR010000205.1:0-14155 GCA_051650265.1 Cellulosilyticaceae bacterium | reverse complement strand
TTGTTGAGAAGAGACTTACAAAAGACTGGATAGCTTATCGCTTATCTATCTTTATGAAATATACTTACTCAAGTCTAGTAAGGCAGTACAACCAAGCGTTTAAGGCGTTTATTCAATATGATCCTGTAAGTGAAAGGTTCCTGAGGGAAGAACTGGAAAAGTATCCGAAACTGAATGATAATATTATATTTACCCCAGACTTTGATCAAAGTGTGACACAATATATAAAGGACGATAGCTATTTTGCTATGGTCTATTTGGATTCAGATAATATGTTGAGTCCCAATTTTGTAGAGCGGATCTTGAAAGAACCCACCCCGGGGATAGAGGTCATAATTAGTTCTAAGGGATATGCATATGAAGTGGCAACCCAAAGAATAGGTTTATATGCCTATTCGGTACCTGATACGTTTTATGTACTAATCTATCCAACGACTCAATACCTTGCTGGGTTTAGGTATCAGTATCCCTGTAATCAATATGGGGATGTTACTTTTGGCCCTGAATTATTAAAATTAAAATATAAGAGGTTTGAAGAGCAGATGTTTATGATTATTATACATCAGCAAAATGTATCTCATAATCTCGAGTACATGCGAAGTATTTTTACTATTCAAGGATTTGTCACGAATCCTTATGAGAAGAGTAGCATATTAAGTGAGTATGACATTGGTTAAAGCGTGAATAATAGAGGGGGCATATGTGGATATGCCCCTTCTATTATTTAAGCATTAAAAAGTTGTTCTACATAATCCCAGTTGATAATATTGAAGAGTGCATCAATATAGTCTGGGCGTAGATTTTGGTATTTCAGATAATAGGCATGCTCCCAAACATCCATGGTCATCAGTGGCGTATAACCATAGGATATTGGTGAATCTTGATTGGCAGTGTTGAGGAGTACTAACTTGCCACTAGGGTCTTTTGCTAGCCAAGTCCAGCCAGAACCAAAGTTTGAGATCGCAGCAGCTTTGAACTGTGCTTTGAGGTTATCATAGTTTCCGAAGGTTTCATCGATGGCAGTACCAAGATTGCCAATAGGTTCTTTAGAAGCTGTAGGGGAAAGGTTGTTCCAATAGAAAGTATGGTTGTAGACGCCCCCGCCCTGATTGATCACATCTTTCTTGATATCATCAGGGATCTGATCCAGATTTGTCAGAAGCTGCGCCACGCTATTGGAGAAGAGTTCGGGGTGCTTACTGATGGCAAGATTGAGTTTGTCAACATAGGCTTGCTGATGTTTGTCATGGTGGATTTCTACAGTGCGCGCATCAATATAAGGCTCTAGGGCATCATAGTTATAAGGAAGTGGTGTGATGGTGTATTGATTTTTCATCTGTGAATCATCTCCTTTGAAATTAAATATAAAAAAGCATAGCATATTTAAACATGATAAAAAAGACCCAAGCCGTATATCCTATACAACCTAAGTCTCCTTTAAATGAGCCGTCTGGGACTCGAACCCAGGACCCTCAGATTAAGAGTCTGATGCTCTACCAACTAAGCTAACGGCCCTTGTATTATGATTTCTAATTATAGCACTATGATACGAGAGAATCAATGCAATTAACTAAAAAATGTATTATATTTTAAAAAGTCAGACACATTATTATGGGGGCAATAGAAAGAGCTGCCTATATAGGCAGCTCTTTGCTAGCGATTAAGACGTTTATTAATGTCTACTTGGCGGTCGTTAGAATCTTTTAAGAAACCTTTCATAAGAGATTCAAAATCTTCTACAGGTGCTTGTTTCTTCTGCGGTCTTGGAGGAGCTGGTTTCGCATTCTTAATAGAAAGAGAAATTTTCCCTGACTCTCCATCGATTGATAAAATCTTGACTTTAACTGTATCTCCAACTTTAACAGCGTCCTCAATGTTTTCAAGGAAACCGTGAGTAATGTGGGAAATGTGTACAAGACCTTGTGTATTTGCGTCTAAAGCGACAAATGCACCGAATGATTTAACGCCTGTAACTGTTCCTTCAATAATTTGACCTACTTGAAATTTTTCCGACATGATAACACTCCTATTATAGTAAATAACGTATAAATTATATCATATACCTAAAGATATTGTATAGATACAAAAATAATTAAATATGCTATTAGCAAGTATGATATAATAGAAAAATGAATTGAGAGAGGGTGAAAAGACGTGTTACCAAATCACTATAAATGGAAGAATAAAGAACTCACCCATACTGGGAGTATTGTAAAGCAAATCCTTCAGGGAAGAGGGATTGAAGATCAAGAGGAAATGAAATCATTTTTATATCCTGACCGTACACAACTCCATTCACCCTATTTGTTAGGTGACATGGAACGGGCGACAGAGCGGATCGGGCGCGCAAAAGAAAATGGAGAGCACATCGCTATCTATGGAGACTATGATGTAGATGGTGTGACCAGTACATCGATTCTTTATATGTTTCTCAAAGAAGAAGGTTACGATGTGTCTTATTATATACCCAATAGGCAAGTAGAAGGCTATGGACTCAATAAGGATGCGATCGATAAGATCGCACAATACGCAGACCTTATTATTACAGTAGATACAGGAATTGCAGCTAATGGCGAGGTGGCACATGCCAATGCAATCGGGTTAGATGTGATTATCACCGACCACCATGAGTGTCAAGAAGTACTGCCTGATGCATACTGTATTCTCAACCCTAAAAAGCCAGATGCCAAATATCCTTTCTCTGGGCTTGCAGGTGTGGGGGTAACGTTCAAGCTTATCCATGCACTGGCACTTGAAAGTGGTAATGAAGAGAAGATTTGGCGATATATAGATATCGTAGCACTAGGGACAGTAGCAGATGTGGTGCCACTTGAGGGAGAGAATCGTGTCATTACCTATCTAGGGTTCAAGCAGATGGAAAAGACAGAGCACATTGGGCTCAAAGCGCTATTAGATGTATTGCAACTTAAGGAGTTCAAGATCACTTCAAATGTGATTGGTTATCAACTTGGGCCAAGGATCAATGCGGCAGGGAGACTAAGTGATGCCAAGATAGGTGTTGAATTACTGATCACCACAGATGCATTTAAAGCCAAGGAGATCGCAACAGCTTTGGATGATGAGAACCGCAAACGTCAAGAGATGGAAGCGGCTATTCTTGAAGAAGCTGAGAAGTATATTGAGGATTATGTAGATGTAAAAGATGTTCCTATTATTGTGGTAGCAGGGAAAGAATGGCATCACGGTGTAATAGGTATAGTTGCATCTAGAATCATGGGAAAATATTATAAACCAACTATTGTTTTGACGCTTGAAGACGGTATTTATTCAGGGTCAGCACGTAGCGTAGAGGGCTTTAATATATTTGAGGCGCTTTGCGACGTGAAGGAACATTTAGTAAGGTTTGGTGGCCATGAGATGGCGGCAGGTTTGTCATTGAATGAAGCGGCGCTGGAGGGGTTTGTAGCAGATCTTACAAACTACGGCAAAGTGCATTTGACGAAGGAACTTCTGACACCGAAGCTCCAGATTGATCTTGAGCTTGGTCCTGAGGAAATCACACTGGCACTTTGTGATGACCTTGAACGTATGGAACCTTTTGGCGCAGGCAATCCAGCACCTATATTTTGTGTGCGAGGTGAATTGCAATATGCGCAAACACTAGGACAAGAAGACAAACATCTGAAGATTTCATTGCAAAAAGGGCATGCAGTGATTCAAGGGATTGGGTTCTCAAAAGGCTATTTGATGGACTACCTGACAGAAGGTGAAGAGATTCTTGTAGCGTGTGAACTTTCCAAAAATAGTTGGAATAATCGTGTATCTGTACAGATGCGTATTGTAGATGTGATGTCTACACCTGAGGTGTGTATGAGGAGTCAGTATTACTTATCGCTTTACGAAAGTATGAAACTACCAGTGCTTCAAAATAAATCACAGGTAGAACGCTTACCTTTATCACAGCCAGGAGAAACAACAGATCCATTTGCTGTATATACAGAAGAGGGGCTTATGACACTTTACCGTTCACTCAAATTTCCTAAAAAAGGTATGACAACAGGTGTTGAAATATGTTATAATGAAATTTGTGAGTCTAGAGAGGGGCAGACGATTTTAGTCAACCCAATAGCAGATTCAAGACATCTTAGTGTAAAAAATTATGATTGGAATTTCATCACGTCCAAAGGATACCACTGCATGGTGCAGTCATTAGGAAACCACGAAAAGCAAATTTCTAAGATGGTCCCATCCTATGGAGATTGTAAAGGCGTATATAAGTTGATGCGGTCTCATTTAGGGCAAGAGATGAGTCTACATAAGGCAGTACAGCTTCTTGCCACCTATCAAATGACGGAGTATAAACTCCTTCAGGCCCTTGATATATTTAAGGAATTAGGACTATTAGATTATGATTTGATAGAAGATAAGATTAGCTACAAGTTGTTAAATAGGCAAGCAAAGACCCAACTAGAATGTTCAGACCGATATAAACACTTGCAACAATTTGCAAAATGTATGAGCACCCAATCATAAAAAATAGGAGGCAAAGCAATGGATTTATATTCACTCATTAGAGACGTAGCAGATTTCCCATCAGAAGGTATTATGTTCAGAGACATTACACCTTTATTACAAAGCGGTGAAGGTTTACAAGCAGCTATTGATCAAATGGCAAAAGAAGTAGAAGGTTTAGAGTATGACTTAGTAGTAGGACCAGAATCAAGAGGATTTATCTTTGGTGTACCACTTGCATACAAACTTGGCAAAGGATTTATCCCTGTAAGAAAACCAGGAAAACTTCCTTATGAGACAATTTCTCAAAGCTATGACTTAGAATATGGAAGCAATACAATCGAACTTCACATTGATGCGATCAAACCAGGACAAAAAGTAATCATCATTGATGACCTTTTAGCAACTGGCGGTACAACAAAGGCTATGGTAGATCTTATTGAAAAACTTGGCGGTGAGGTAGTGAAGATTGTATACCTTATTGAACTTGAAGGATTAAACGGAAGAGATGTACTTGCTGGTAAAGAAGTGGCATCCTTATTAAAATACTAACATGAGAAGAATACCTTAGGGTATTCTTTTTTTAGTGTACATCAATATAAATTAGCCAAAGCTGCCATCCATTTGGGATGGCAGCTTTTAGCGTTTTAGGGGATAGATTTACAGATTAGGTGTTACGATTCCTAGCTTCATGAATATACTAGATTTAGAGAATGATAAGGGGCGAATGCAATGAATGAATTAAATCGTTTAGTTAATATATGGGATGTTGTGACAAAGGGAGGTATTAAAGATGGGGCGTCTATTGAGTCATGGGAAAAACTATTAAATACCGTGAAAGCAAAGGAAGAAGGGCTTATAAAGGATGCACCACAAGAGGTGCGCGATCGGTATGGCTTATTATTAGATAAAATGACGATAGAAGTTGACCGGCAGAAGGCAATAGTGGCACCTATGACATATGAAGTACAAGAGCAAGTATTCAATCAGACGTTTCAACAGTTTTTTGAAAAGGTAAAACAGCTAGAGGGGGATGAGTTTGTTTTTATATTTTCAGGAACAGCGCATATCCAGAAAGTTAAAGGAAATAGACCTATTCGCTTGGCATTAGAATTTCAAAGTAAAGGAATACCTGTTTTATATTCCTATTGGCGGTGGAGTGTAAGAGAAGAGTGTCCAGCTTATGAAGGCGGTATACTTTATGAGCTCCCGATAGATTATGCAATGAAATATATGATGGAGATTATTAAAGCGCCTATTCCCCAAAAATACAAGACATTTATATTTGAATTTCCCTATCCTTTGGCAAGTAAATACTTAGAAATATTTAAATTTTATGGTTGGAAAGTAATCTATGACATTAGGGATGATTGGGAAGAATTTCATAAAGTAGCACAAGCAAAATGGTATCAAAAGGCACATGAAATTTATGCAATAGAGTGTGCAGATTGTGTAGTTGCCGTCTCGAAGAGGCTCACAGAAAAATTTATTAATGATACAGATAAAGACATCATTTTACTCCCGAATGCATTAGATCCATCATTTGGTGGGCAGCAGATAAGACAAAAGAGAACTAAAATTGGATATGTTGGCCATCTCACTGCGAGTTGGTTTGACTGGGATGCTTTGGTGACTATTGCTCGGGCGTTGCCTCACTATACCTTTGAAATAATAGGGCATAGTATGCCAGGTCAAGTGATGAGTATACCTTCCAATCTAGTCCATCTTGGACCAAAGACTTTTGAGGAAGTTCAAACATATGCACAAAATTGGAAGATAGGGATTATACCTTTCAAAATTAATCTGCTTACCAGAGCAGTAGATCCGATTAAAGTTTACGAATATCTGAGTATGGGATTAAAGGTTGTATCTTTTGATATGCCACAAATCACATACTATCCAGAGGTGAAGCTTGCACGTACAATTGATGAATTTGTGGAGCATATTGAGGAATCTATGGAGGAATCATTTGATCTAGAAAGTGTAAGCAGATTTTTAGAGCAAAATACTTGGGAAAAAAGGATTGAATGGATTAGGAGGTGGCGTAAATCATGAAAATATTGTTTATATACCAATATTGTTTGCTAGGTGGTGTAACAACACAGCTTGTTAATCGTCTAGATGGGTTGCGACAAGGATGGGAGATCCATTTTTTGTTTTTAGGGGAATATGGTGGCAAAAAAGCATTTGGGGATTATGAGCATGTCTATATTATCAATAATCCGGAAAAATTTAGGCAGCTAGTCATTGCCAATGATTATGATGTCATCTCTATTATTGACACAAATGAGGCTTATAGTTGGCTTGCAAGGTGTCAGTATAAGGGGTTAGTGATTAATGAAGTGCATACCACCACCAAAAATCTAGAAAAAATTAAGTTTCTTAAGAATGAAAAGCAAATCCACTTAATGTTAACACCTTCAAATTATATGAAGCAAATCATAGAAAAAGAGTATGGATTTCAAGGTTTGTTGCCCATAGAGGTTATGCCTAATTGTGTGAGCTTAGAAAAATTTAAACCTGTTCAAGATAAGGGAGATGAAGGTGGGCCTATTATATTGTGGGTGGGAAAATTAGATGATCATAAGAGATGGTATGACTTCGTTGAAATTGCAAAGAAACTAGAATATGAATATAAGATACAAAATGCAAGATATATGATGGTAGGTGGAATTACAGCTAAGCAAGATGTTGTTGATCGGCTTATGAACCAACTTTTAGAGGCGAATTTATTGCATAAAACAATTTGGTATAGTGCAATTGGCTATGATGAGATGAAGCAGATTTATGCATCTGTATATCAGTCAGGAGGGGTCTATGTATCTACAACAGTGAATGAATCTTTTGGAATGACAGTGCTTGAGGCAATGTGTATGAACATACCTATTGTTGTTCCTAGGGTAGGTGCATTGGTAGAATTATGCAAACCTTATGGGGACGATATCATGTATACATTGGCTGATTTAAATGAAGCTTGTGAGAAAATTAAAAAACAGATAGATAAGAAGCCACAGTATGAAACAGCTATCTATTCAACAGAAAGTGTGTGTCAGACATTTCAGACGGTTATCTTGAAGTATTTCAATCAGTTCAGAATCAAAAGGGAGTGATCGCGTGGGAGCTTCATATGGCATCATGCAAATGAGGGAAGGGAGCCTGATACTGAATAGACATATGGGTGTAAGTGTAACAGGGGAACAGGTCATGCAGGAGCAATATATATTTCGTGTGCATGAAAATAATCAGATTATAGAGCAGAGTCAGATGACTTCTAATAGAGTGTATTACTTTACGCCCATGCATTATGGGGTATATACCATCAGTGTTGATATTTATAATGGAAAAAATAAAGTGCATACTGCCCAGACAGGTATATTAGATTTTGTAGAGGATTTTGTTTTGATTAAAGAGACAGCGTTGGAGAAAAAACAAGATGAACTCATTGTACATGTAGAAACAGCACTTCAGTTGCCGAAAGAGTACTATGCATATTACCTTAAGAGAGACGGCGTAGTAGTTGAACGCATCTATTATACGCGTAATCCTTCATGGCATTTTAAAATAAAAGAAAGTGGCGAGTATTGCGTACAAGTGTTTGTGAGGCTTATCAAAAATACTGGGATAGAGGATAAAGTCATTACACATACGTGTAAAGTTATAAGTTCGTAAGTAACAAGAAGGGGGAGTATGATGTCACACAAAATATGTATTATTGGACTGGGATATATTGGATTGCCTACAGCGGCGATGTTTGCAAAATACGGAGCACATGTGTTAGGGGTAGATGTTAATACAAAGGTTGTTGAAGCCCTTAGATGTGGAAAAGTGATTATTGAAGAGCCTTTTCTGCAAGAATTAGTAAGTGAGGTCGTAGATGCAAAACGACTACAGGTTGCAACCACGCCGCAAGAAGCAGATGTTTTTATTATTACAGTACCAACACCCATTTTAAACAATAAAAATTCGGATATGAGTTATGTGGCTGCGGCTACAGAGGCGATTGTGGACTATGTGAGGCCGGGTAACTTGGTCATATTAGAGTCTACCTCTCGTATAGGTGCAACAGAAGAAATCGTAAAACCTATATTAGAAAAAAGTGGCTATCGGATTCCAGAAGATATAGGTTTGGGGTATTGTCCAGAGCGAGTATTGCCAGGCAAAATATTAGAGGAACTCGTTCAAAATAGTCGCATTATAGGGGGATTGAATAAAGACTGTGCCAGTAGAATTAAAGAAGTTTATAGCACCTTTGTTAAAGGTGAAATGTATATGACGGATACGCGAACAGCAGAAATGTGCAAGATTATGGAAAACACTTTTAGAGATGTGAATATTGCACTGGCTAATGAGCTTGCATTACTATGTGAAAAAATAGGGATTAATGTATGGGAAGTTATAGATTTATGTAACAAACACCCTAGAGTGAACTTTTTATCTCCAGGCCCAGGTGTGGGAGGGCATTGCCTAGCAGTGGATCCTTGGTTTATTGTAGAGCAGTATGGTGAAATCGCTAAGCTGATCAGGACATCACGTGAAATGAATGATAGTATGCCGAAACATGTCTTAGAGATGATTAATCAATTGCTCCCCCAACGGCAAGAATCGCATAAAATAGCAGTACTAGGTATCACGTATAAGCCAGATATTGATGATGTCAGGGAAAGTCCTATTATAGAACTTGTAGAATTATTAGAGCACCAAGGATTTGAGGTAGCACTTGTTGACCCTTATGTAAAGTGTGAGGACTATGTACTCCAGACATTAGAAGAGGCGTGTAAGGGGAGTGATTTGCTGGTATTAGGCGTCAATCATAGTGTGTTTGATGATCTACCACTCAAGGTGATAGCAGAACTTATGAGAGGGAATAAAGTATTGGATACACGCCATAGTATCAGAGAGAATGATGTAGTGAATGTAGGGCTAGAGTACTATGTATTAGGCAAAAGCGTGCGATAGAAGATCGCAAAGCATTAAGGGGGGAAAGAATGGGCTACTTTGACCAACTACCACTTATTGCAGAAGAGAAATGCTTGGAGATTGCAGATGATCTACTCAGTGGAAAGCTTATTGTCCATGAAACCAATAAAGAATATGCTACATTTGCAAGTATAGAGACGATTAACTGGGGGATAGAGTTGCAAAGGGGGCCTAATACGTATCAGCTCTTTTTACAGGGGCTTAATGCAATAGCATTTTTAGTTAAGGCATATCAGATCAGTCAAGAAAGTAGCTACTTATTATTGGCACAAAACTTTATTACAAGTTGGTGTGCATATGAGAGAAGTAGGCCGCGAAATGCTTTTTTGTGGAATGATCATGCAGTGGCGATGCGGACAGAGAATTTGATTTACTTTGCAACTGTGGCAACTCAAAGTAAGGGTGTTATCACACCAACAGTTATTATGGAAGTTAAGCATTTGATAAAAAACCATGCAGAATATATGTACAATGATCTCTATTATACTTGGAACCATAATCATGGGATTATGCAAGACTGTGCCTTGATCTATAGTGCTTATTACTTGAATGATCAACAAGAAAAAAGCTATATCGAAAAGGCAAAACAAAGGCTATGTATGCAGATTGAATATGGATTTAATAAAGAAGCAGTGCATATAGAAAATTCACCAGGGTATCAAAGTGACGTTGTGATGATCCTGGAAAAAGTTGCAGCATGTATGAATATGTATAAGGACCCATTTGGGACGTGGATTTATGAGAAAATAAGTAAGTATACTGATTTTCTCATAGATACTATGAAACCAGATTGTAATTTGGCGGAAATTGGAGATACAAGTAGTGGGTATGGGATTAGAGAAAAATTTTTAGGTTATAAACTCAATAATCAAGAACTTCTTTATGCAACAACATATGGAAAAGAAGGAATAATGCCTATGAGCAATACAAAAATATATCCCCAATCAGGATACTATCTCTATCGTGAATCTTGGAAAGCGGATTATTTTGACAAGGCTACGTGGGTGGCATTTAAAGCGGGATATCATTCCAAAACCCATAAGCATGCAGATGACCTTTCTTTTATGTTCTACAGTAAAGGCATGGATATATTTGTAGATCCGGGCTGGTATAATTATGTATATGGTGATCCACTAAGAGAATACTTTATATCAGCTCGTGCCCATAATACAGTGATTGTAGATGGGCAAACCTATTCTCCCACAGTATCAAATGATTACAAGACAGGCATGCTCAAATATGAAATCACGCAGCCGGAGTATGACTATGTCTTAGCATTTAACAAGATGTATAAAGGCGTAGAGATTGATAGGCATTTTTATTATTTAAAGGAAGATAGTATACTTTTATATGATGAAATCATTTCTGAAGAAGAACATACGTATAGTCAATTATTTCACACATCAGAAACGATAGAGGTCATCAGTAATAGTGATTCTGAAGTACTCCTTAGAATGAAACATACACCGTATAGCGTAAGGATTACACAGCTTACAAAAGAAACACACTTGGAGATTTACCAGGGAGATGCAAAGAACCAATATGGGCATCTTTCAAGAGGGCTCAATTGCGTGGAACAAAACTATACACTCAAATTCGATAAGGTAGGGAACAAAACGAGTTTCTTGACACTTATTACAATAGAAGATGAAAAGGGGACAAATCAAGCCTATCAAAATTATAGGTATGATGCCGAGTTGGAAAAAATATACTTTGTGAAAAATAGTATAAAGCAATACGCTATTCAACTCAAGAAAAGAAAAAGGATAGGGATCCTTGGGTATCATATGGAAATGATGGATATAGATGTAGTCATGATTCAAGTGAATGCAATAGGTGATGAGGGACTTTCTTATGCTTGGTATATTTTAGAGGAGGAGAATGGTAATGTAGAGTATAAACAAATGTACACCAAAGATAATATACTCAACTACCAATTCAAAAATAAAGTTAATTATATTATTAAACTCTATTTGAAAAGTCAACAAGGGGAGGTTGTAAGGCAGGTTATTGCACAGATCAATTATGAAAATGGTTATTATCAAGATGTGACTGCAAAAGTTTCCTATAGAGAGTTGATGATTGACTCATGCCAAGTGGAGCAAATCGCAGATCATCACTATCGGTTTAAAATCATTTATGAATATTTCTGGAAAACATCTGTAAAATGGTATATTTATCGAAATGGAAGTTACTATAAAATGATTCGTAATAGTGAGACCATGGAATATGTATTTAAAGAACCGGGTGTTTATACTGTAATGTATTATCTAAGAACATTAAATGGTGAAGAGGAATTTTGGACTGTTCCTTCGATTCAGATATAAATAGATTACAAAGGATGCCATCAAACTAGGGAACTAAGTTTGGTGGCATCTTTTTTTATAGGATAACAAAGTTTCAAAAAGGCACATTAGGTAATCTCTTGAATAAGATGATAGAGAGTTAAATAAAAGAAAGGAGCTTAATATGTCACTTATAAGTCGTTATACTACAACTACTAAAGGGGCAATGACTTTCACGGGGAATACTATGGGACTCAGTAAGGTGATCAACCTTAACCAAGCTGGGACGGAAGGCAGTCAGGGTGCATTCTCATCTTTAAATCTGGGGTTGCAAGTACCCACTTTTCCGCCGGGAACGACATTGAACATTAATGAGAATGGATCAAGTGCGGGGCTAGTGATACCGCCAGGGAGTACTATTTTGCATGCAGAGCTTATCTGGGGAGGAAGTTATTATTACTATTATCAAGAATTACCCCCAAATACAGGGACGCATCTAGATGATATTTCAGGAATAATTGATAATCCTGTTATCTTTACAACGCCTGGAGGAACGCCAGTACCGGTTAGTCCTGATCCAGCTACCGCACAGCAAGATGGATTTGTGGCCAATGTAGGGGGAGGAACGCCATATACTTTGACCATTAGGTTTTATGAACGCAGTGCAAATGTAACGGCATTGGTACAGGCCGCGGGAGCTGGAACGTATTCTGTAGAAAGGGTAGCTGGCCTGTTAGAGCCGTTGCCGCAATATGATAGCCGAACCAATCATGCAGGGTGGACTTTAGCAGTGGTGTACTCTAATCCAACTTTACCAGATAGGGGTATTTATTTGTGGGTAGGTGCCCAAATAGTGAATGCCCAGCAGGCACCTATAGTGGATATACCGTTGTCTGGATTTATGACTAAACCATCTGGTTCTGTTAGTGCAAGACTTCTTGTTAGTGCGCAGGAAGGGGATGCGGATATTGTAGGAGATCAATTACTTTTTGGTCCTACGACAGCCACATTAACACCAGTATCTGGGCCTAATAATTTAGCTAATAACTTTTTTGGATCACAGATTAATAATGATGCAGGAATATTGGATACAACAGGAACCTTTGGGACACGTAATCAGAGCCCGGCTACAAGCTCAAATATGGTAGGAGGAAGACAAGGTTGGGATATTACTAATGTAGATGTCTCCACTCATATGATTAATTCTCAGACTAGTGCAGTGATACGTGCTACGACAGCTGGGGATGCGTATATGATTAATGCCTCTGGGATGATCATAGATATCCTTGTGCTAGATACACAGATGATTAAAAGTGTAGATAAAACACTAGCAGATATAGGCCAAACCTTAACCTACACAGTAACCATAAAAAATAACAGTAATGTGAACTTAACCAATGTGATCTTTACAGACCCTATTCCAGGTGGTACAACATTTGTAGCCAATAGCTTACAAGTAGATGGTGTGCCTGTAACAGGTGCTAATCCAGGGGTGGGAGCTAATATTGGAGGATTAGTAGTAGGGCAAAGTGTTACAGTAAGTTTTAAAGTAGTGGTACAGAGTATACCGAGTCCTAATCCTACACTTAATACTGCACAAATACAATATAACTATGGAGGAGCGACTGCTGGAACAGCTACTTCTAATACCGTTGCAACTAGAATTAATCATGCTGAGATTATAACCAATAAAACAGTGAGCAAGGCGTATGCGCAGTTAGGTGAGGAAATAACGTATACGACAACCTTGACGAATATAGGCAGTGTAGAAGCGAATAATGTAATTTTCACAGATAATATACCAGCTGGAACCGCCTTTGTGGGAGATAGTGTGGTAGTAAATGGGGTAGGAATACCTGGTGTATCTCCACAATTGGGTGTGAATATAGGGACACTTCATGCAGGAAATAATATTGTAGTTAGTTTTAAGGTGTTAGTAAATAATAGTTTTCCAGTTCCAAACCCTATTTTAAATACAAGTCAAGTGGCATATACGTATAGTGTAGATCCTATACAACCTCCAGTGAGTGCGCCGATAGTTACTTCCAATCAAGTCACCACCCAAATCAATAAAGCGACATTAACTGCCGTAAAGTCAGTAGATAAGGCAGTAGTAGCATTTGGAGAAACTGTAGTGTATAGCACGACCCTTACGAATACAGGAAATGTACAGGCGACGAATATACTCTTTGCAGATAGTATACCGGCTGGCATGAGCTTTGTAGCAAATAGCGTGTATATAGGTGCAATTAACCAGATAGGTGCACATCCAGGATTAGGCATCAATATTCCGAGTTTAGCAGCAGGGGCAAGTGTAGTCATTAAATTTAGTGTAACGGTAGATAATGGTTTTCCACCACAAAATCCTATTCCAAATGTGAGCGGGGCGACCTATCAGTATTTGGTAGATCCATTAGGAG
>JBOFIR010000204.1:0-2571 GCA_051650265.1 Cellulosilyticaceae bacterium | reverse complement strand
GCTTGATAAATCATAGTGAGATCCAAGTTGCCAAAGCCTGCATAAAGTAAAGACTCTGACCAAGGCATGACTGCGCCATGGATCTTAAACATCTCTCCGAATGCCAGAGCCATCATACAGGTAATCAAAGAAGCAAACGTTGAGCCTAATATAGCGCAGTAAGCCTTCTTTGTAAAACCAGCGACAAGTAGCAAAGTCATAATCGCCATGGATAGGCCTATGATCAGTGAGACGAACATCGGGTGATATCCCTTCAAAAGCCATGGTACAAGAAGCTTCCAAATGCACATAAGGCTCAGTACAAATGAAATCATCGTACGAATTCCGACGCTTCCCGAAAATAGAAGTAATGCCACTAAAAAGAGCCCAAGGAGCATCCATTCAAGATTGACACGATAATGATCCACCAAATTAGCAAACACAATCTTTCCTGTAGCATCCCGTTCTAATATGACAAAAGCGTGGTCTCCTACTTCAAAGAACTTATCAAACTCAAGTTTGCCTGTCAGTAGATTAACACCCTCCGTTCGTTCACCTTTATGTTCCCCAGTTAAGATTTCAATCTCACAAACTTGGCTCCCCTGACGGATTAATCCCGTATCATACACACCACTTTCATCTGTTGCCATCACCTTGGCTTTGACACCTTCTGCATTCATATAAATCTGCTTCTCAAAGCCTGTAGGCATCATTGCCAATAGGCCTATAAGAAGCACACATAGGAGTGAAAAAATCACATTTTTATCTTTTAATAGTCTTTGCCATCTATTCATCTGTGGGCCTCCTTTTATTTTGCCATATATAGAAGGCTAAGGAAGGGCATTTCCTTAGCCTTGATAAAGCTGTGCCTTAGCACTTTTTATTATTTTAATTCACACAACGTCACAAGCTTTTTGAAAATATCTGTATTGTCATAAGATCCTGCAAATAGCTCTGAGCCCGCACCCATAGCATAGACCGGTACAGGTACGCCTGTATGCGAGTAAGATGTCCACCCAATACCTGCTTTGTTATTAAGAATGTGTGTGAGTGTTACAGTTAGTGGCTCATACCCACCATACAGCGCATCGACTTCCTGTCCTGTGGCACGCTCTTTTGCTGACTTCATTGTCTCTTCAAAAGCAGTTTCAAGCTTCTTGTACTCATAATCTGAAAGCACGAGTGGTGCTTTTGTAGGATCATTTGCATCTTGATCCTGTGGTGCGATGAGTCCAAAGTTTTCCTTGATCATCGGCATCACATCACTCAGCTTACCTTTTTTGCTGCCCAATGACGCTTTGTATTCGCTTAGCAGCTCATCAAAAGCAACATAGCTCATTTTTTGGTTGTCTAAAATATCAAATGCAGTATTGTAGCCTGTCGTCGCTTGCCCAATACTCATGCCACCTGTTTCATGATCCCCCGTTACGATAATGAGTGTTTCTTCAGGATACGCCTTTGCAAAGTCCATTGCCACTTGAATCGCTTCATCAAGTGCAATCACATCTTGAATATTGGCTCTTGCATCATTGGCATGACCTGCCCAGTCAATTTTGCCACCTTCAACCATCATGAAGAAACCATCCTCATTTTCTAACACATCAATCCCTTTCTTTACAAAATCTTTGAGTTTGAGTGCCTCTTTAGGTGCATCTAAATCATAGTGCATGGCTTGTGACTCTTGAAGCTCAGGATTAATCGCATAGACCTTCCCTGATTTGTCATTGAGCGCCATGATCTCATCCTTCTCATCAGCTATGTAATAACCTTTTTCTTCAATAATTTTGAATGCATCTTTTTGATCCTTATTCTTACCTGTTGGCTGCGCCAGTGATCCCCCTGCAAAATAGTCAAAGTCACTGTCAGCTAACTGAAGTGCAATATCATACATACTCCCTCGTGATGGTACATGCGCATAGAATGCTGCTGGTGTCGCATGGTCGATAGATACACTGCTGACAATCCCTATTTTGTAGCCATCTTCTTTGAGTTTTTCTGTAATACTTTCTGGCTGTGTCTGTTTATCCGGACCAAGTCCAATTACCCCACTATGGGTCTTAATCCCACTTGAAATAGCTGTTGCAGTTGATGCCGAATCTGGACAAAATGATGTCGAATCTTGTGTAGTCGCAGAACCGATCACTGGAAATTGTGTGACTGCAAGCTTATCTAAAGCAATCCCCGCATTATTTTTTGTCCCTTGATAAACCTGAGCTGCATTGAGCTGTACATAGCTCATCCCATCACCAATAAATGTAAAGATATACTTTGGCTTCTTATAACTCTTTGTTTGTGCCTCTAATACGTAAGGTTTTCCCTCATTTGCACCTGTTGGTGATGTGATGATTCCAAATCCTGTGAGTGCTCCCGAAGCAACAATCACACATGTTAAACCGCCAATCCATCTCATGATTCTCTTTTTCATAAACATTACACCTACCCTTGTTTGGTTTCTTAACTCTTCAACGTTAGTATAAGATGTACTTGTTAAAGTCATATCAAATCAAGATTAGATTTACGTTAGAACTGTGTTAAATAGACTATTCCACAAAAGAAAGGGTGATACGAACATACTGTTCATACCACCCTTTC
>JBOFIR010000203.1:0-16857 GCA_051650265.1 Cellulosilyticaceae bacterium | reverse complement strand
AGGATCCGCAAGTTTGCTTACTACATTCCATACATGCTCGTTTTCACAAAGTGCACCTGTTGGACAAACTGCCACACATTGGCCACAGTGTGTACATACTGAGTCTTCAAGATCCACTTCAAAAGCTGTAGATACAACCGCTTCGAATCCGCGATTGACACCTGAGAGTGCCCCTACAGTTTGTACTTTATTACACATTGTCTCACAGCGTCTACACATGATACATTTATCCATATCACGAATAATCGCGCTACTCACATCTTTTCTATAGTGTGACTGGGCACCTTCTTTACCAATTGTAATGTCACGCACTCCAAATTTGATTGCAAGATCTTGCAACTCACAGTTGCCTGATTTCTCACATACAAGACAATCTTTAGGATGGTCTGAAAGAAGGAGTTCAAGCACTACTTTACGTGCATTGAGTACTTTCATAGAATTGGTACGTATGACCATACCATCTAATACAGGTGTAGCACATGCTGGTGCAAGGTTTCTTCTTCCTTCCACTTCAACCACACAAATTCTACAAGATGCTGCTTGATTGACCATTTTTGTATCATGCAAGTCAAGGTGACACAGTGTAGGAATCTCTATCCCTACTTGTCTGGCTGCTTCAAGTATTGTTGCACCAGCATTCACCTCGGCTACTCTTCCATCTATTGTAACTTTAAGGTTTGACATGTCTTTCACTCCTTCTCTACTCTTTGATAATGGCTGCAAAACGGCATTTATCCATACATGCGCCACACTTGATACATTTTGCTTGATCAATGGTATGTTTTTGCTTGACTGCGCCAGAAATCGCATCTACTGGGCACACACGTGAACACGCTGTACATCCAATACACTTATCCGTGATATGGTATTGAAGCAGTGCATTACACTGACCTGCGGGACACTTATGATCACGAACGTGAGCAATATACTCATCAGCAAATATATCTAAAGTTGATAAGATAGGGTTAGGAGCAGTTTGACCTAAGCCACAGAGTGCTGTATCTTTGATTACTTGACTCAGTGCTCTAAGTGTATCTAGGTCTTCCATAGTTCCTTTACCTGCAGTAATCTTTTCAAGGATCTCAAGAAGTCTCTTGGTTCCAATACGACAAGGTGTACATTTACCACAAGACTCCTCCTCAGTGAATTGAAGATAGAATTTGGCAACTGCTGGCATACAGTCATCTTCATCCATAACGATCATTCCGCCTGAACCCATCATAGACCCTTTTGCAATCAAGTTATCAAAGTCGATTGGTGTATCTAAGTCTTTTTCAGTGAGGCATCCACCTGATGGTCCACCTGTCTGTACTGCCTTGAATTTCTTACCATCTTTGATCCCACCCCCAATATCATAGATTACTTCTCGGAGTGTGATACCCATAGGTACTTCAATCAGACCTACGTTATTGATTTTTCCTGCAAGAGCAAATACCTTTGTTCCTTTTGACTTTTCTGTACCAATTTGGCTATACCAATCTGCCCCTTTAAGGAAGATGACAGGTACATTTGCAAATGTCTCTACGTTATTCACGTTTGTTGGTTTGTTCCAGTAACCACTTTCAGCTGGGAATGGTGGTTTTGTCGTAGGCTCACCGCGAAGCCCTTCCATAGAATGAATAAGCGCAGTCTCTTCACCACATACAAAAGCACCTGCACCAAATTTGATTTCGATATCAAAGTCAAATCCTGTGCCAAGCACATTAGTGCCGAGTAAGCCGTACTCCCTTGCCGCATGAATCGCTGTCTCAAGACGCTTAACAGCAAGGGGGTATTCCGCACGGATATACACAAGTCCTCGTGTCGCACCAATAGCATAACCACAAATGGCCATAGCCTCTACTACAGAGTGCGGATCACCTTCTAGGATTGATCGGTCCATAAATGCGCCTGGGTCTCCCTCATCTGCATTACAAACTACGTATTTTTGATCACTTTGATTCTTATATGTAAACTCCCATTTAAGACCCGTCGGGAAACCACCACCCCCACGCCCACGAAGCCCTGATTTTTTCATTTCGTCAATCACTGCCTGTTGTGGCATACCGAGCACTTTAGCTAAGGCTTGGTAACCATCACGTGCAATGTACTCTTCGACATTATCTGGATCTATGAAGCCACAGTTACGAAGTGCCACACGCATTTGTTTTTTGTAGAAATCCATGTGTTTAGAGTCAGCTACAGCATCTTGTGTGGTTGGATCTATGTAAAGCAGTCTCTCTACTTTTCTTCCTTTAACCACATGCTCTGCTACAAGTTCTTTGACATCTTCTGGCTTGACTTGTACGTAGAAAGTATTATCTGGTAAGACTTTTACAACAGGTCCTTTTTCACAAAAACCAAAACAGCCTGTTTTAAGTACCTGAACTTCTTCAGCCATCCCCACTGCTTGAAGTTCGTTTTGAAGTTCTGTTACGATCTCATTTGATCGGGAAGAAATACACCCTGTTCCCCCACATACCAATATATGCATTGTATACTTAGACATTTGTTTGCCTCCTTTTCATTACTCGTCTAGAGATTTATGTGCTGTAGGAATGATCCCATCGATCATTTCTCCGCCTTTGATATGCTTTTCAATAATCTCCTTTGCCTTTTCTTTGTTTACATGTCCATAAACAACAGGCTCAGCGCCAGGAAGCGTGATTTCTACAGTTGGTTCTGCATAGCAGTATCCCATACAACCACTTTGAGTAATGACAACATTTTCTAGGTTCTCTTCCCTTACAACGTCTGCGAAGTAATTCATAATCTCACGTGCACCAGATGCAATGCCACATGTCGCCATCGCCACACGCACAATGATCATTTGATCCACATTATCACCTTTTACTCTTAAATCCACTTTATTCTTAACGTGATCTCTTAACTTTGTTAAATCGTCAAGTGACATCATTTTTGGCATTTAAGTTCCCCCTTACCCCTTATTATTCTTGGTATTCACTTAGAATTTGTTTCACTTCATCTGCCTTTGTAATACGTCCATACACCTTATCTCCTACTAATACAACAGGCGCTAAACCACAAGCCCCAACGCAACGTAATGCATCCAAAGAAAACTGCCCATCTGCCGTTGTTTCCCCAACGCTAATGCCGAGTTCTTTTTTGAAAGCATCAAGTACCTTTTCTGCACCCCTTACATAGCATGCCGTACCCATACAAACAGAGATCGGGTGTTTTCCTTTAGGAACCATCGTAAAGAATGAATAGAAACTGACAACACCATATACTTGCGAAACAGGAATATGCAACTTATCACCTACAAATTTCTGAACTTCTCTAGGTAAGTACCCGAAAATAGATTGGGCTCTATGCAAGACTGAAATAAGGGCCCCTTTTTTCTCTGGCAACTCGTCAATAAATTTACCGAGCTCATCGTACATTGCTTGGATAAGTTCGTTTTTACAACCTTCACATGACATAACAGATCCTCCTTGCTATTTTGGTACTTTTAAATAAAACAGTACTTCATAACGTGATTTTTTGTTAATTTATTAACAATATTCTTATGAATTACTATGGTATATTTATGAAAATAACATAAATATGATTTATTGTCAATAAATTGTATACTTTATAATAATTTTAAGAAATATTAAAATATTATCCTTTTAGTGCTTTTAATACTTTTTCAATACGCAGTTCATCAATTTCCAGCATTTCATGACACACACAAAGCTGCTCCAAATAATGGGCATCGGAACTCAGCAAGATATGGCCCTGTGCCACTAGCCTCTTATAGCTGTCTTGCTTTGCTTCAACAGACAGTTCCACATGTGTTATTTTTAACTCCTCAGGGATACTTCCTAAGTTACTCAAAATACTATAAGCATTGCGATCAATATGTGCCGGATAGATCACCCCACCAACCGCCCTCACAAGTTCATAAATGCTACTAGCTGGCAACTGAATAGCCGTGATCAATAACTCTTCAATAATCCCTACCACCTGATCCACAGCATCAAGGCGCAGTTGCTCCCCGAATATCTCTGGTCGGTTCTTGATCGGCATCCTATGCCTTGCAAGCTCTGCCTCTACAGCAAGTGCTGCCTCTAGATTAGGAAAGAGTGCAATCGAGTGAAACTCTTCCTGACACTCAATCTCCATCCCTGGAATTACAAGTAGTCCATTTTCTGCCCCAACATGCATCACACTTTGGCAATTGGCACAGGTATTGTGATCTGTGATCGCAATCACCTGCAATCCATTTAATATAGCCATATTCACAATATTATGAGGCGACATCAACTCGTGGGCACAAGGAGATACCGCTGTATGAATATGGAAGTCATACGCGGCTCTCATGTCACCCTCTTTCAATCAGCTTTGCCCATTGCAACGCAAGTTCAAAGCTATTTTTAACGCTAAAAAGTACAGGGATCTCTTCTTCCTCAGCCTTTGCAAGCATATCAGTTGTTGGCTCTACCCCTTCAGTGATCACAATAGCCCCTAGCCCCAACAGGCTCGCCACTGCAACACTATTGAGATGCCCCTGTATCGTAAACCACACATTGCGTTCTTTGGCGTGTGCCATCACAAAAGAGAGTAAATCTCCTATATATGCCCCTTCAAACTCTTTTTCAAGTCCAGTATTCCCTGCCAATACTTTGAGTTCTAATATTTCTACTAGCTCTGCTACTTTCATTTCATCACCTCTTTCTCTTCTTCCGTAGGGAGTACTTTTCGCGTGAGCTCAAGCATCGCCTCAGAAAGCTCCTTGATCCGGTGTCTAAGCATAAAAATGCAATCCTCTACATGGGAATCACCTTTGATCACATCTTCTGCAAAACATCGACATGTAGGCGCCCCACAGGAGCCACAATCAATACGTGGCAGCTTCTGATAAAGCTGGTCAATGGATTCCATCATAGTTAGTGCCGTGGCAACATTTTGATCGAGCGAGAACACGAGTTTTGGCACCACAGGAAAACGATACTGGGTCTCCACTTTGCTATATCCCTCTTTGATCTTCAAACAGGGTATCATTCCTTTTTCTTGATCAATAAATTTCTTGAGGGTATGACGGCTTACAAAAGGGTTTTCAATAGCAAGGGGTCCGCCCAAGCACCCACCAGCACATGCTAGCGCCTCAATATAAGCTACATTTTCAAGTGTGCCATCCTCTACTTTCTCCAGTATAGCAATCACATGATCCATCCCATCTACTGCTATGTGATTCTC
The DNA here is from genome assembly GCA_051650265.1 of Cellulosilyticaceae bacterium. Lineage (GTDB taxonomy): Bacteria > Bacillota > Clostridia > Lachnospirales > Cellulosilyticaceae > JBOFEH01. Next base: position 11,676 of record JBOFIR010000203.1, on the reverse strand, counting down.
TATCCCCACATTATAGACTGCACCATTGCGCGTCGCCCACACAAGCCCTTCATGACTTCCTTGCCTTATAGAGTGCGCCTCCCCTGTATTCTTGATACAGTGAATCATTGCCTTATAGACATCCTGCATAGACAGCGCCCCGTCTACAAAAGACTTTTCTATACCTTTGGGATTGCGAATCTCGGAGACTTTCGCAGGACATGGCGATATAAAAAAAACACCGACTTCACTAGGATCAATACCTCTTTTCGTATATGCTTCCTTTGTGATCCGCGCAGCAAGCTCCATAGGTGATATGATTGGAAGCACATGCTCTAACAAAGTAGGAAATCGCCTTTGGATCAAACGTATAATTGCAGGACATGCAGACGAAATCACTGGAAGCGATGTAGCCCCCTTAATATAGGCACTCGTATGCTCAGCTATAATCTCTGCCGCTGCTGCCACCTCAATTACATCTGTAAAGCCTATTTCATAGAATGCATCTAGTATGTTGTTGATACGCTCAGCTTTTGGAAATTGGGCATAAAACGAAGGGGCGGGCAGGGCAATCCGATAAGGATATTTCCAAATCATCTCTAGCTTATCTGTCACAGCACGTTTGGCACCATTACGGCACACCGTTATACAATTCCCGCAGTCAATACAGCGTTCCTCTATAATCTTTGCTTTTGAAGCACGTACTCTAATTGCTTCAGTAGGACATCTTTTAATACAATCCGTACATCCAATACACTTCTCGCTGACTAAAGTCACACTATGCATCCACTCACCTTCCTTCTAGCATCCTTAACGCTACTTATCAAAATAAACAGTTAGCTTGATAGTGGTCCCTTTACCTACCTCTGTCTGAATGGCCAATTCATCGCTATAACGCTTCATATTAGGCAGTCCCATCCCTGCACCAAACCCCAGTTCCCTAATTGCATGGGAAGCCGTAGAGTAGCCTTCCTTCATAGCCAACTCCACATTTGGTATCCCCGGTCCTTCATCTGCCAAGGTCACACTAATCTGATCACTAGATATAGATACATCAATCTCCCCCCCATTGGCATGAAGTACCATGTTCATCTCCGCCTCATACATCGCAATAGCAATTTTACGGATAATAGGTGAAGGGATCCCAATACGTTTGAGTACCCGTTTGACTTCCCCCGACGCTTCACCAGCTAGCAAAAAATCATCACCATCTACACGAAAATGCAAATCCATACTACGCCTCACCCCCTCCAGTCAACCCACTTGTATACAGTTTGCCACAAGCTACATAGAGCGGATGGTCTGTAGAGAGTAGGATCATACGCTTTTGCCTCGCCATATTGATCATCTCATCTGTTGGTTCTTTTCCTCTTACAAATACAATAGCTTTAATATCTAGCATCTCAGCTGTTCGTATCACCTGCGGATTCACAAGCCCTGTTAGCAAAAGTACTTTTTCTTTTGCAAAAGCTAGTACGTCACTCATTAAATCACAGCCACACGCAGCGTGTACTTCCCGCTCATTAAATTCCTCTCCTACCCATTGTTTAGCATCTAATACCGTTTTAATTTGTATGATTTTCACGTTGTCTCCTCCTTAATCCTTCCCTTTTGTCACAGCATTGCCTAGTGGTAACACTACTTTACAAAGCCGATCTTGGATACTATTGGTAATAGTCACCTGCCCATAGCTACTAAAAGCCTTTTGCATGGCTTCAAGCCCAATTCCAAGACGTACATGCTCCCTGTTTTGCCTCAAGAGTAATAGCCGTGTGTAGAGCCAACTATTGGTACGTGGCTGAGGCTGCTCTTCTTGTGCAAAGAGCTGATTGATGGGATTAGTCACTACAATAGCCTCTCCACTTATCTGTACGACAGTATGGCAGCTTTCATTCCAGTAATCTCGATGAATCAGTGCATTAGTCACCACTTCAAGCAGTGCATCTAGTGGATACGTCTCTGGCAGTAGCTGTGCTATATAACTCCGAAACTGCTCCAGTAATACAGGGATACTCCCGTCAAACAATTTTCTTTCTTCCAACACTTGAAGTTCCAAGGTAGTGTGGGCCAAATAGTCTTGAGGCTTCTTCCCAAAGATCAGTAGCCCCCCATAGGTTGGATAGGCGAGTTTTTGTGTTTCGTCAACCCAGATGATCCCCAATGCATATAACATAGGTAGACATTGGGTTATACTAGAAAAGGGGCCTAGATAATTACTAATCACCTTAAAATCCAGATCTTCAAGCTTTGCCCTGTAACAAGGGACAAGTTCAAAACTCACCAAGCCACAGTTCTGAAGCATAGTAGCAATCTCATGTCGCGTTGCCACATCTGTTGTAGAACCTCGTCTCACATAAAAAGCCCCAATCCCTAACATCTGATGGGGAATCTGCATACTTTTATAAATAGTAAGCACTCCCACTATCTTACTGCCTATACTCACCGTCTCCCAGGCTATCGGGACAGGTGGTCTACTACGATGTCCTACAATCTGCTGAAGCCTTTCCTCCACATGTTCAGGTATAGACTCTAACCCTACAATCTTCTTCGTACGATCTTCTATCCCAAATAAAATGTAGCCTCTACCCCCAGGTGTATTGGCTATAGCAATCACATCTTTGGCAAATTCTTTTTTATCAGATTCTTGTTCAATCAAAAGCTTTTGCTTGAAATCTAACTTAAATCCTTCCTCCTTCTTTAGAAGCTGCTTCACTTTTTGACCATTCATGAAATCACCTCTTCTTTAAATCTTATCACACAAAATATTCAGAATACAATATAAGTATAATGTTTGTTATTCGAATATAGAAATTATATCATATAATATACAGAATTTTCCAACTTATATCTCTAGTCTATTCCACCAACTCTCTCCATATAGATAAATAAAGGTTATTTTACGACATGGAGGGATATGATGTCTATCAAACCAACTGCTACGACTTGCTATTTCCGCTTATTTCATGCCTATCCAAAAGATGACCCCCTCACTATCAAACTTGGTGATACGACCTACTGTGATGCACTCTACTATGAAGACTTCACCCCTTATCAAGTACTAGAAGCCGGCGAGTATGCTGCATCTGCCTTCCTTCCAAAATCAGATACCCACCTCGCTACCTCCAAAGTCACACTCTTACCCCGTAGAATCTATACACTTGTTCTCGCCCCACATCTCAACGCCCTAGACAAACTTCATCTCTACTGTGTTGAGGATATCCAGCGCACAGTCAATCCACCTGACTGCGTCGTACGCGTGGCACACTTTGCCCACGGCACACATCCTATTGATCTCTACCAGGGTGAAGAACTGCTACGCTTTAAAAACATTCCCTTTACACAAGTAAGCCGCTATGTTCCCTTTGATGCCACCACCTATCACTTCAACTGGATTGATCACAGCTACAAAGACCAGCTCCTTAACCACGAGCATCTCCTCAAACCCATACGCTTCTATTCCTTCTATCTGATTGGCAATAAGACTAAAGACTTTCCGCTCAAGTGTGTTGTCTCCATTGATGGCAATGCCTATCTCCCCCCACTCTCTTAAAAAAATCCATCAAAAAAGCGCCGACCAGGTCGACGCTTCAAGGCGTGCTTAGGCACGCTTTTGATTTTGCTTCTTTTTGGTTTTTGGCTTCATCACAGAATAGCCAAAAGTACCGATCTCTTGTCCTAAAGTAAAATAAGTTCCATGTGAATAGGCGATCAAATCCGTATCATTCAAGTGGAACTTGCCCTTCTCATCCATAAATGCCTCATCGGCATAGACATTAAGCACTTTTGCCAAGAACATATGATGAGATCCAAGTTCCTTGATCTCAGTGACTTCACACTCGATACTTACAGGACTTTCCCCAATCATTGGACATCCTGTATCATTGTTACAGTCCACAGTCAGTTTCATCTCTTCAAACTTATTATAGTCTCTACCCGAACGCACCCCACAAAAATCCGTGGCCTTCACCAAATCTCTTGTTGTCAAGTTAATGACAAACACTCCTGATTCCTTGATCATATCATAGGAATGACGGGTTGGGCGTAGTGAAATATAAGTCATAGCTGGATTAGTACACACAGTCCCTGTCCAAGCTACTGTTACAATGTTCGGGTTTTCCTCTGTCCCACAGCTTACCATGACGGCAGGGAGCGGGTAAATCATATTTCCAGCTTTCCATTTTTGTTTACTCATGTATGTCAACACTCCTTAGCTCTTCTATCGCACAGCTTTCTTCTTATCATACCTTTAAAATTCGATCTTTTGCAAGTCCCCATCTGTAGCTTCACCTTGATGCCACGCCATAGAATACTCTAGGCAACGGGTCTCTTCATTTTCTTTTTGATGGATGATCTTGAAACCATTGGCCTCATAAAATCTTACAGCCTGCTCATTGGCTACATATACATCTAAAAACAAGTGATCATGGCGCGCTTGACATTCCTTCATCAACTGACTGCCAATATGCTGCCCTTGATACACCTCACCAACAAAAAGCCCAGCCACATAATTATCGACAACGCCCATGAAACCTTTGACAATGCCATCTTCCACAAAGACTTTCACGTCACTTGTCGGCAATATCTGTTCGACGAATTCATAACTTCCTCGCCAGTACGCCTCATCCACAAATGGATGGGCAGACAGATTCGTCTGAAGCCATATCGCCATTACTTTTTCTAACTCCTGTGTTTCTAAGTTCTTTATCATCTTCTTACCTCGTATGTTTTTATCATAAAGTCTGCCCTTATTATGTCACAACAACAGCTTCTATTCAAATAGTTTCTAAATGCCAATCACCCTAGTGTGCCAAGTAACCACCCGATCCCATTGACCATCATATGCATGATAGTTGGTCCAACCAATTTCTGATCACGCGCTCTGATATAACCAAGCCCTATCCCTAAGAAAGATGCGTAAATCTTTTGGAGTCCAAACGGATGTACCATACCAAATATAAGCGCTTGCGCAATGATAGCAAGATGCTTACCAAAGACTACTTCCATATAGCCTTGGATCTTCCCACGAAAGAGGAATTCCTCAACCAACGGTGCCCCGATCACCAATACTATAAAACGTAGCACGGGTTCTTGGGTGACAAACAATGTACCAATCTCCTCTGTATACTCTGGGAAGAATGGCAAGCACACCAAATTAATCACACCACTGCCTAGCCATAGTAAGATTCCATAACCTACATATTTAAAAAGCGACCACCATCGCTCTAGCTGATAGGCCTCACTAATCACTTCTTTTTTGATACGCACCACGTAAGGTGCGAGGCAGAGCACATAGGATAATAAGGTGATCAAAAACGTATGCTCCTCAGCATAACTCATCCCTTTGATCCCACTGATCACAAGTGCGATGAGCTGTTGGGTGCCAAAAAACCACACGATCGTTCCCAAAATCATCACCATTGCTTTAAATACTTTTATCATAATCTCTCCTTAGTCTACTTTACTTTCTTTATTATATCATACTCTCTCCCTAGATTAAACTTTTACTCCCTGCCCTTTTGTACTATAATAAGAACATATCGTATGATCAATTGGAGGAAGAACAAATGAGAACACTATTTTGGTATGTGTATTTTGGCATCAGCTTATTCTGCCAAACACCTAAATTAATCAAAGCAAACAAACTCAAAAAAGAAGGCAAACTCAAAGAATGTGAAGACTATGTATTTGGCGTGACCTCAAGTTGGGCAAGAAGACAAGTACGTAATAGCGGTGCAACAATCAACGTATACGGAGAAGAAAACCTCATTGATGGTCCTGTTGTCTTTATAAGCAATCATCAAGGTAACTTTGATATTGCCCTATTCATGAGCTATATCAATAAATGTACAGGATTTGTATCTAAAATCGAGATGTCAAAAGCACCCCTAATCAGCGATTGGATGAAACATCTTCACTGTGTATTCATGGATCGTAGTACACTCAAAGGCGCTGCCTCTGCCATCGTAGAAGGTATCCAGATGATCAAAGCAGGCCACTCTCTTGTCATCTTCCCAGAAGGCACAAGAAGTCGTGGTGACAAAATGGGTGAATTCAAAGCGGGGAGTTTCAAGCTTGCCACTAAGCCAAAAGTACCAATTATCCCCGTTACCATCAACGGCTCTTACAAACTCATGGAGCGTCAAAATGGTAAAGTGACACCTGATACTGTAGAAATCTATATTCATCCACCTATTACAACCGCCGAACTCTCAAAAGAAGAGCTGAATGCTCTTCCCGAAATCGTTCAGAACATCATTGCTACCAAACTCCCTCACCAAGGGTCACAAAAAAACCAGCTTGTCAAAATGCAAGCTGGTTTTTTGTTACTTCTATATTATTATAACCCCTCAAACTGTGCTTCATATAGCTCTTTATAAATTCCTTCTTGGGCAAGGAGCTCCGTATGTGTGCCTTGTTCTTCGATTCCATTTTCTCCAAGTACAATGATTTTATCCGCCTTACGCACCGTAGAAAGTCTATGTGCCACTACAATCGTCGTACGATCTTTACATACTTCTTCTATTGATTTTTGGATCATATACTCTGTGGCATTATCTAGTGCCGAGGTCGCCTCATCCAAGATGAGGATTGATGGATTCTTGAGGAATACACGGGCAATAGACAGTCTTTGTTTTTGTCCTCCAGAGAGCTTCACACCACGCTCACCAATATAGGTCTCATATCCCTCTGGCAGTGTCATGATGAAGTCATGGATATTGGCACGCTCCGCCGCCTCTACTACCTGCTCATCTGTTGCTTGGTGATTACCGTATAAGATATTCTCTTTGATCGTTCCAGTAAACAAGAATACCTCTTGCTGCACAATTCCAATATGACTTCTCAGATTTTCAAGGGATAGGTCATAGATATCTTGTCCATCAATCGTGATCTTCCCTGCTGTAATATCATAAAAGCGCGGAATTAGGTTGCAAAGCGTCGTCTTACCACCACCTGATGGCCCAACAAGTGCAACCATCTGCCCTGCTGGTACTTCTAAGTCAAGGTTTTGTAAAATATAGTCTTCCTCATACTTAAAACTCACGCCATCAAGTATAATATCTCCTTTGACACGTTCAAGGGCAAGACCTTTTTCACCCTCTACCTCTGGTGCTTCATCCATAATCTCAAGATATCGACTAAATCCAGTCATGCCATTCTGATACTGCTCCATAAAGTTAACAAGTTTCGTAATCGGCGCTGTAAACATCTTGATATAGAGCATAAATGCCATGAATTCACCTAAGGTAATATACCCTTTGTAAGTGAAGAGTCCCCCTCCGATAAGGCTGACAAAATCTAAAAGATCAATGGCAAAAGTAGCACCTGAAAAATACTCTGCCATCGTCTTATAGGCAACTTCTCTTGCCTGTGTAAAACTCAAATTACCCTTTTCAAACTTCTTCCGGTCGTGTACAAAACTTCCAAAACTTTTAGATACACGAATCCCTGCAATACTATTTTCAAGGAGGGCATTGACCTCTCCCGTCTTGACACGTGTCTCATGGAATGTGCTCTTCATTTTAGTACGCTTCTTCCATGTAAATAAGAAAATAAAAGGTACAAAGATAAAGATAAGCAGTGTCAATGGCAAATTCACATTGATCAAAATAAGGAAAGATCCAATGAGCATTACCGCAGAGATAAAGAGATCTTCTGGACCATGATGGGCAAGCTCCGAAATCTCCATCAAGTCATTGATCATACGTGACATGATTTCTCCTGTCTTTGTATTATCAAAGTATGTAGTCGGAAGCTTTTGCAGATGATTGAATAAATTGCGTCTCATATCTGCTTGCATACGTACCCCAACTACATGTCCCCAATATTGCATAAAGTAGTTACACCCTAGCTTGATCAAATAGATCGCTACCAAAATCACAGCAAACCAACCGATCATACCCATATCTTTCTGAGGAATACTCTCATCAATTAACTTTTGCGTGAGCATAGGATAAACCAAACCACATGCTGAAGCAATGAATGCCACCAATAGGTCTAACGCAAACAACTTCTTATAAGGTTTGTAAAAACTTACAAATTTTCCAAACATAATAATAATCCTTTCTTAACAGTCATTAGAAACGTTACTAGTATAACACAACTTCCCTTTTTTTGAAATATCGTTAAGATGTAAAAAACACACCTTTTTATGCAAAGGTGTGTTTTAATATTAGCGTTTTTTTCTATTTGCAACTTCGATGTTGATTTTACGTCCTCTTACTTTTTGAGAAGCAAGATTTTCCATTACTTCTTCAACATAAGAACCTGGAATTTCAAAGAATGAGAACTTCTCAAGTACATCTACTCTGTTGATTTGTTTACCTTTAAGACTTGTGTAATCTTGTACGATTGTTACAAGGTCAGATTTTCTAAGTTTATCTTTTTTACCAAGGTTAATAAATAATCTTACATCATCTGTACTTGAAGTTGTAAAACGTGATCTTCTATCTTCAAAGTCTTCAACTTTTACGTTCTCAGAAGACCCCATCACTACTTTATCCATTGCAATCTTAAGGAATGCAGCTGCTACGTCTACAGTTGTGATATCCATTTCACTTTCATTAATCATATTCTCGATCATTGTTGTGTATTGTGTAAGATCAGTTTCTGTCATTACATTTCTTACTTGATCGATGATTGAAGAGATCTTGTTGTCTTTAATCGCTTCGATTGTTGGAGGTTTGATGAGTTTGATTTTAGATTTTGTGTAACGTTGAATATCTTTTAATTTTCCGATCTCTCTACCTGTAACGAAAGAGTAAGATACCCCTTTACGGTTCGCTCTACCTGTTCTACCGATACGGTGTACATAGTACTCCTCATCCGTTGGAATGTCGTAGTTGAATACTGCATCTACTTCATCAACGTCAATACCACGTGCTGCTACGTCAGTTGCAACAAGCATTTCTACGTGACCATTTCTAAATTTGTTCATAACGCTATCACGGTGAAGTTGTTTCATATCCCCATGAAGTGCTTCTGCTGCATAGCCACGCTCTTGTAAGCCTTTGCACACATCATCAACGCGTTTCTTTGTGTTACAGAATACAACAGAAAGTCTGAAGTTGTTGGCATCAATAAGTCTTGATAAAATCTCAAGCTTATGACTGTCTCTTGCTTCTAAGTAACATTGTTCGATTGTTGGTACTGTCATCACTTTGTGAATTACATTTACTTTGATTGGATCATTTTGGTAACGACGTGCGATATCTAAGATGGCTTTTGGAAGTGTTGCTGAGAAAAGAACGAATTGTCTTTGATCTGGTACACTTTCTAAGATCACATCGATGTCTTCTCTGAATCCCATGTTAAGCATTTCGTCCGCTTCATCTAAGATTAAAGTATGAAGTCCATCAAGTTTTAATGTACCTCTTCTCATATGGTCCATTACACGACCTGGTGTTCCGATCACGATTTGAGGTCTTTTTCTAAGTGCCATCATTTGGCGATCGATTGATTGCCCACCATAGATTGGTAGAATACGAAGGCCTTCTTTATATTTTGAAAGTTCGCCTAACTCGTGTGCGATCTGGATTGTAAGCTCACGTGTTGGTGATAAGATTAAAATTTGTACATTTGTTTTTGCAAGGTCAACAAGGTCAATTGCTGGTGCGCCAAAAGCACATGTCTTTCCTGTTCCTGTTGGTGCTTGGGCAATAATGTCACGCCCTTCTAAAATATGTGGAATAGCCTTTGCTTGGATTGGTGTTGCTTCCTCAAATCCCATCTCAAGCGTTGCCTTTTGAATTTCTGCTGATAAGTCAAGTTGATTAAATGCTATACGTTCTATAATCAGTACCTCTTCATTCTGTTAGTTTTCAATAGCTACCATAGTATCATATCTTACAATAAATAACAAGTGATTTCATACTATTTATTATATCCTCAATCTTGTAAGTTTAATCAAAAAACTATTCACTGAGAAGAATGCGTCTTGTTTCTTCTACAAATTGTTAGACATTTACCCAACCAACACCTCCTCAATCTTTTGCCACTTTCATGTGCATCACGTGGCATCGGTGTGATCCCCTAAATTTCACAAAAAAGCCTCTACACGTAGTATGCCCTAAAGTCGCCTCACGATAATCTATTTTCAAATAAATATTGCATTCGGTTGCGTTGACTCACCTATCTCCTAAAGGCATCTGTTATGAGCAATGGCTGCTACTCACCATCATAACTATTAAATAGGTAAAAACTCTCCTCAATCTGATATTTTCTTTGTCATGATCCCTGCAAAAAAAGACACTTTTCCAGAATCTTATGCTCCTGAAAAAGTGCCTTTGCATTTGTTTTATTTTACACAGTATTCTGCAAGGTAAGCTTCCATTTTTGCTTTCATCGCATCATCAATGTACACTTTACCATCTACTTCAACATTATGTAATGTATCAATAATCTCTCTTACTGTTACGATTGGGTATGTTTTGATTCCAAACTCTTCTGCAATTTCTTGAATTGCTGTACGGTTTGATTGTCCTCTTTCCATACGATCTACAGAAATAATAAGACCTGCAATTTCAATATTTGCTGCTGCTTTTAAAACTGGAAGACACTCACGAATGGCTGTTCCTGCTGTAATTACATCTTCAACAATGAGCACACGGTCTCCATCTTGAAGTTTGTAGCCTACCATGCTACCACCTTCACCATGATCCTTCTCTTCTTTACGGTTGAAGCAGTAGTTAACGTTCACGTTGTGATCTTTTGCAAGTGAAATTGCTGTTGCTACTGATAATGGAATCCCTTTGTAAGCTGGTCCGAATAAAGCCGCAACATCCCCTGTTACATTTTCAGTGATACATTTTGCGTAGAACTCACCTAATTTTCCTGCTTGCTCACCTGTTTTGTAATTTCCTGTGTTTACAAAATAAGGTGTTTTACGACCACTTTTAGTTGTGAAATCTCCAAAAGTTAACACTCCTGAACGTACCATAAACTCAATAAATTGTTGTTTGTAATTCATGCTTGTTCCTCCATTTAACGAATCAATTTTCGTTAATATCATAACACATTACCTATTCATATCTCAATCTAAAATTTCCCGAAATACTGTCAAAATCTATTTTATTTTTCTTTTTATCTCAAGTGCACCAAAAACACCTGTTTCTTACCTGTTTACCATCCCTCTATATACCCCGTAAATTTATATAAATAATTCAATAATATTATTTACTTCAGTGTATATTTTTGATACAATAAGTGATATCACTAGTGGGATGTGGCCCAGTTTGGTAGGGCGCATGTCTGGGGGGCATGAGGTCGCCGGTTCGAGTCCGGTCATCCCAATTATTCCAACCCATTGATAATACTAGCATTATGAGATATTATCTTCGGGACATTGTATTAAAAACCTATTCAGTAACTCATTTGTAACTCATTTAGCAATTTTTCATTTCATTTATCAAATAAAAACAACGAAAAAGACCTCTTTATGAGGTCTTAATTTTTTATCTTAAAAACTTGAGTGAAATACTGTGCATATTGATAAGATGGTAAAAATCAATACAAATACACCTGCAATAAACATGACTATCAAGAATCTCTTAGTACGCCTCTCATCCCTTTTTGTATAATTTTTCACTGTAAAAATAGGGCTAAATGCTAGTAACAATAGTTGTTGAAATGCCTCCCAATAAGTTCTAAAAGATACTACATACTTTGTCTGACCCTTATCCGTCATTCGTATCATCCTAA
>JBOFIR010000202.1:0-5588 GCA_051650265.1 Cellulosilyticaceae bacterium | reverse complement strand
CCGGTTTGAACCCTGGTCTGATAGACACTTTTACTCAATTTTTTCAAACGCTCAAAACTTGTCCCGATGCTGACTTACCTTATCTCCTGTGTGAAGCTCAAAAAATTATTTATACACTCTATACTCATACTTATGAGACGCCTTCAAAAGAAAAGCAATTCATAGACCTTGCCTGTTCACTTTTAAAAAACAATGCTACTAGTAGACTCCACACAGAGGAACTTTGCAATTCACTCGGTATGGGTTATGAAAAATTTCGTAAGTTATTTAAACTGCAAGTAGGTCTCTCTCCTACTCAGTATAGAATCCAGTGTCGAATAAACTTAGCTAAGACGCTATTACTCACTTCAGACTCTAGTATTGAACAACTAGCTTACGAATTAGGCTACATAGATCCCTATACTTTTTCTAAACAATTCAAGAAGTTCACAGGTCTTGCTCCACTAGAATTCAAAAAGTTTCACTACTAAAAAAAGAAGGCTCTTAAAGAGTCTTCTTAGTGTCCCATACCTATTATCATCCCTACAATATAAGGGACTAACCATACTAGCCATACCACAATACTAAATTTGTGGAAGTTAACTTTTTGCTTAGCATCATCTTTATAAAGTACCCAAGTTGCCCACACAGCATGGAATAACATTAATACAATCGCTAAAAAACCTGTTGCCCCATGTAACATTTGGGAAAAAGGAGAGATATTAGTCGTTCCTGCTTTCGCAATTTGCCCCATCGTTAAAGTCCCTATCGTATCGCATGTAAGCCCTAACCAAAAAATGATAACATGTAACTTATTAAGCGTCTTAGCCTTTCTCTCTCCAAATACTCCTATCGTATAAAATATAAGTGCTAATGTAATTGTAATAATTGCAAAAATTAATTTTCCATCCATGATTTTTCTTTCTCCTTTACTTTGCTTGATAATAATTTTAAAGCATCTTGAACCTGTTTGGATTCTTCCGGGGTAAGATTATCAAAAACTTGATCAAATCCTGCATTGATAGCAGTTTTAAACTCTCTCGCAAATGCTATCCCCTTTTCTGAAAAAGTCACATACGTATTTCTTTTATCTTGATCATATTTAATTTTTTTTACATACCCTGCTGCCTCTAATCTTTGTACAATCCCAGACATCGTTCCCTTGGAAAGAGACATCTCTTCACAAAGTTCTGAAATAGTAATCTCCTTTTTGTGTCCAATCAACTTAACCACCATAACCTGTTGATGTGTCAAGCCACATGCCTTGAGACTGTGACTTACAATATTGGTTGTAGCTGAATAGATTTCTTTAATGAGCATCGCAATTTGAAAAGAATCCATTGATCCGTGCATAACATTTCTCCTTTGTACTATAATTGATAAATCTTATTAAATCTAATCCAGCTTATCATAAACAAACAGCCTCCTAAAAATAAAGCTGTTCCTAATCCCATATAAAAAGGTGCCCAACACATAGGATTAATCGCTTCAATAGAGCGTATGAGCATTCCTCCGCTCATCATTATAGCCATAATAATATATCCTTTTTTATCAAAAAATGAAAATAAGCAAAGTTGTTCTTTAGCATAGCTCATAATTCTTATTTGATGTTTTTTCGCCATCTTTTTAAAGATAAAGTTAAAAAAGACATAAAAAACACCTAAGGCTACTACTACAGAAATTACTTGATTATTTTTACTAGCTACTACTACTTGATAACCTAACCGCATAATTTGATAGCCTGCGAACATCCAAACTATAGCTCCCATCATCATTAGTGTACGTTTTGAACCCCTTGGCATAAGCCTATTTAGCCCATCCATAATGTCATCTCCTTTTAGTTTGCATACTAACTATTTAGTTCCTATGCAAACTATTATACTCTGAAATTCTTCTTTGTCAATCACTTAATAAAATACAAAAAAAGACAGATAGAAAGCTTCTGTTTTAAGCTTTCTGCCTGTCTTTTGTATTGCATTATGCTTTCATGACATCTTCATCTTTGAGGAATAAATGTGTCACGATAAATCCACCCGCATAAGAAATCATAATTCCTATGAAGAAATTGAGCATTGAACCTGGTTGCATAAGAGGAATAGCTACGAGTCCTGATGGCCCCCAAGAAGATGCCATAACATGTGTTAACATAGCATATGCTCCACCAAATCCAGCCCCGATTCCCGCTGTGATAAATGGTTTGCCTAATGGCAGGGTTACACCATAAATAAGTGGTTCACCTATTCCTAAGATTCCTGCTGGAAGTGCTCCAGCGATAATTTGTTGCATATTTTTATTATTTACTTTTTTAGCTTTAAGATAGATAGAAATTGCTGCCCCTACTTGCCCTGCTCCTGCCATCGCAAGAACTGGGAATAAAGATACACCACCTACTTGCTCTAACTGAATCGCATAAAGTGGGATTAGTCCATGATGTAATCCTAACAATACCATTGGTAAGAATAATGCAGCTAACACATAGCCTGAAATTAAACTTACAATAGGGTTAGATGAATTGATTAATACGTTCAGTCCTGCGATTAACCAATCTGATGCAATCCCTGATACTGGCATAATGACAAAGATAAAGATAAGAGAAGTAATAATGAGTGTAAGCATTGGTGTTAAGATCAGATCTAATACATCTGGCACTCTCTTACGTACTGCTTTTTCTACTTTTGCTAGGATAAATGCTCCAATGATTACTCCGATCACTCCACCTTTTCCATTTCTAAGGATAGAGTTAAGCGGAGATGCTTCATCAAATAAACCAAGTAATTTAGAAATATCATCTACCATAGGCATGATAGACATCGCACCAATCATCCCACCTAATGCCGGTGTCGCACCAAAGATTGTGGCTGCATTGATCCCTGTGAAGATCGCAAAGTAAGATAAGAATCCACCACCCATTAAAGAAAGGAATAATCTAATCGTATCCCATAACGTATTTGCTGGAAGCGTTCCACCACTTTGAAGATTTGTAATAAGTCCTGCGAATCCATTTAGAATACCTGCTGCAATAATCGCTGGTATTAATGGTATAAAGATTTGCCCAATGGTCTTTAAAGCTGACTTTAACTTACTCCCTTGTTGTTTGCCTTTCAGTGCTTCTTTATTAGCTTCCCAATCGCCTACTTTTTGCTCAGTTTGAGCAACTGGTCCACTCTTCTGGCAGAGTTCTTGAAGTATATCTCCACATTTCTTAGATTTCCCTGGCCCCACGATTACTTGTACGTTTTGCCCTTCCGTTACGACACCTAGTACACCTTCTATTGCTTTGATCGTTTCTACATTTACTTGATTTAAATCACTTACATCTATACGTAATCTTGTCATACAGTTTGTTGCACTTGTGATATTGGCTATCCCACCGAGTTTTTCAACTATTCTAGCCACCAATTCGTTGTTACTCATAGTTTGAATCCTCCCTCATCTTCCTGTGTCTATTATTCTAGTTATTGATTGCTTGACGGATATGTCCTGTTGCTTCTACTAACTTACGCGCTGCTTCTTCTGCGCTACAGTTTAATAAAATCATAGTGATTGCTAACTTCACACTACCATTGGCTTGTCCCAAATAAGTTTTGGCCACTTCTCTTTCACATCCTGTAGCTTCCATGACGATATTTTCTGCACGCACTCTTAGTTTTTCATTCGTTTGCTGTACATCTACCATAAGATTTTTGTAAACCTTACCTACACGCACCATTGAAACTGTAGAAAGCATATTGGCAATTAACTTTTGAGCAGTTCCAGATTTTAACCTTGTAGAACCTGTTAGTACTTCTGGTCCTGGTACTACCTCTATGGCTACCTGAGCTACTTTGCCTACTGCTGAACCTTTGTTACACGCTACAGCTACTGTACTTGCACCGACTTCATTGGCATACTCTAAAGCTGCAATGACATATGGCGTACGACCACTCGCTGCAATACCCACTACCGTATCATCCGCTGTCAAATCAATTGCTTGGAGGTCACTCATTCCTAATGCTCTGCTATCTTCTGCACCTTCTACTGCCTTAATAAAAGCCTTTTCACCACCTGCAATCAGACCCACTACCTGCTCTGGTGCTGTCCCAAATGTCGGTGGACATTCTACTGCATCTAAAAGACCAATACGTCCACTTGTCCCTGCACCTACATAGATTAATCGACCGCCTTTTTGTAAGGATGCCGTAATATGCTCAATCGCTTTTTCGATCTGATCAAGCTCCCTTGCAATGGCTTCTGGTACTTTAGCATCTTCTTCATTCATAACACGTAAGATCTCTTGGGTAGACATCGCATCTAACTCTAATGTCTTTGGGTTACGAGTCTCTGTTGTCATTCCTGTTAATTGAATCATAGTAACTCTCCTTTTGTGTACTTCACTTTGATAAGGTCATTATAGAGAACTCAATATTTTGTTTCAACCTTTTTGATACATTATGAAACAAAGTTTCATATGTTGTTATTTTCCGGGTATCTCAGGCTTGTTTTTTGATACATTGCCTAATTTTTATCACTTAAACCTATTTTATTAGTTCATTTTGTCTAGCTGTGTTTTACTAATAACTTTATAAGCATTCTCATAAGTTTCATGTATATATCTGGTATAAAGCATATCCACCACATAAAGCTGTGCACTCCGAGAAGTCATAGCACCACTTCGATGAAGTGGTTCATTAGAAGCGATATATAAGTTATAATCTGCCAAATCAGCTATAATGGATTGTCCAAATCTAGTGACTGATATTAAAGTGGCTCCGCCTTCTTTGATATGCTCCGCACACCGAATTAACTCTTTGGTTTGTCCTGAATAAGAAAACATCAAAGCTACCTGCCCTGCCTTCATATTACGCGCTTGAAGAATCTGCAAATGTTGATCCTCAAAGCCTACACACAACCTCCCAATACGCATCAGCTTCTGTTGCATATCCTTTACAGCCAAATAGGATGCTCCAATGCCAAAGAGATGAATTTCCTGCGCTTCCAGCATCACTTCCACGCACTTATCAAAAACCTCTATATCCATCAAACTCTTGGTTTCATCAATAGAAATCATATGTTTGTATGCAATCTTATCCATGATTTCACGCGTTGAATCCTCTTTACGAATCTCCTTCTGCTCAGGAATAGTATGATTCTGCCTTAAAGTAGTTTCTACAATAAGATCCTTCTTAAGCTCCTTAAATCCTTTAAAGCCAACCTTCCTCGCCAATCGAATAACTGTAGAAGCCGACGTAAAAGTCTCTCTCGCCAAATCATGCACACTCATTTTGATAACCTCATCAGGGCGCTGAAGCATATACTGGACAATCTCCTTCTCACTCACACTAGCCATTCGCTCATATTCTCTCAATCTCACCATCACAGGTCTCACTATAGATCCTCCTCTACCTCATTATCCATCTCGTATTATCATACCAATCTTCTTAACTCTCTATTATACACACCCCTACCAAAATATGTAACTTTACTTTTTATGTTAATCTATTATAATAAGAGAGTAATCAAATTCTCTGAGGTTTTTCTCACCGAAAAGCCTATTTTAGGTCCTGCAAGACCGTCAACACTTACAGGACCTTTATCCTTCTTTTTTAATTTTCCCCGAGTTAATAAACTCC
>JBOFIR010000201.1:0-2618 GCA_051650265.1 Cellulosilyticaceae bacterium | reverse complement strand
CTACTTCTGATTTTTCTAGCACTTCGCCACCAGCTATCATATCCCCATGGTGTAAAATAGGCCATTCCCCACTGTCAGATTTTTTCACTGCATTGACCCATGCCTCATTGATTGCTGGATGACTCTCAAATCGCATCCCGGCTGTCATTTGAAGGAAGAGTGTATTGAGGCGCATAGGCACCATGAGATTTTTAATGAATCGCTTAATAAAAGGAATCTCTTCTCTTGGTGGTAATCCAATATGTATCCCTCTCAATGATTTGAAGGGGCTATCTTCGATTGCACAAATTAAGATTTGATCCCCATCCATGAGCTGAACAAGTGTCTGCATAGCATACAAAAAGCCTTTTGCATCCGAAGCTGTGATATCTACAAATGGAGCCTCTACTTTGAGGCTATAAGCTTCTGTTGGCAAACATGCTTCAGACACCGTATGGATTCTAATAGCTGATTGGGCAGCACTTGGGTCTTGAGTTAATTGGACGTCAGTAACCTTTTCTTTGAGATACTCAAACGCTTTGATCCCGAGTGTCTGATCCGATGTGATGATGACTTCCTGAGGTAGTGTCATCCATTGACTCGTTTGTTTCATTTGTTTCGGTACGGGGTAAACGCTTACTGGTTCACAAACTGAACCATATAAGTCTACATGATCGATAGCTATACGTTTCAAACAGCCTTCTAGTCGGATCATAAGTGCCGAACACTTAAGCCCCACTTCTATTTTTATTGTGTTTTCACCGCGATCTGTCACTTGACCGACTTTGCGCCATTCCCCTTCACTATTCATGAGATAAGCAAAAGCATTGTGAATATGTGATTCACGGTCTAATTGGATGATACAGGCATCTACAAAGCATGCTTGACTGAGTTCAAATCGGATATCGACACCTGTATCTAGCACGGTTCCCCATCGCCATGCCACGCCATTGGTTAGGGCATTGTCTGCTAATGGACTAGGGTAAGTTTCATCAGGTCCTAAGGGTTTATCTGTATTGGGCTTATAATAAGCTACCTCTATCTGAATAGGTGATGCTTTGTCATTGATTTTTCCGATATACATGTCATGTGCTCCTTTAGCTACTTATTTATTTTTTCCTTACCGTTGGTGTTAATCCACAAATTAACTGTTGTCCATCTGAGAGGTGATCTTCTGGCCTTGTGGCTAGGTATTGAATCATGCGCGCTCTCCACTGTTTTAAGACAGTTTGATACGCCTCTACTGCTGCTAGATTTTTGCATTCATAAGGATCTGCTTTTAGATCAAAGAGTTGCTCTTCATTGGTGGCTGTAAACCAAATATATTTCATGTGACCATCTGTCAAAAACTGCATCGCTTCTGCCTCACTATAGCAATGCGCATGCTCTCCTTGTATCCATTTTCTATCCCATTGCCCTTCTTGTTCAAATAAAGGACTCAAATCTAATCCATCTACATCCTCTGGTACGGGTATACCTGCTTCTTTTAAAATCGTTGGATAAATATCTTGTAAAACAACGGCCTCTTCCCTGACTTGATTCAGGTTGGTATTTTTCTTCCATATAATTAAAGGCACTGCCGCACTACCTTCATAAGCATAGGTTTTTCTAAAAAGATGGTGATCCCCTAACATTTCTCCATGATCTGATGTAAAAACAATAAAATCTGGCATAGCATTTAAGGCTTTTAATTCTCTTAAAAATCTTCCAATCTGATTATCGATATGTGCGATTTGAGCATAGTACGCCAGTCTCGTTTCTTGCAAGCGCTGCTCCGACAAATGCCCTTCCCAACCTGCAATCCGTTGCATCGGTTTGTCATGCCTTGCTGCCCAATCTCCTACAGGGACCGCTTCACACACTCTATGTCTATACATCTCCCAAAAAGTAAGTGGCGGATCGATCGGCGGATGAGGTCTATGAAAAGATAGATTTAAAAAGTAAGGTCTCGTCTTATCTCTCCTTCTGATAAATTCTATCCCCTTAGTCACTACCCATGTATTGTTATGTAACTCTTCTGGCAATGCACTCGGTCTAGCAATCCAACTATTATCATCTAACCCTGTATGTAATTCACTGAGTCTCCCATTTGTTTTTTCCTTAAGCCACTCATGGTAGTCATTGATATACGTCCCATCAAAGTTTTGCCAAGCTTCATACGACTCTAATCCTTCAAATCCACAGCGTTTCCACTGCGGATAAAAATGGGTCTTCCCGACACAATGGGTCTGATAACCATGATCCCGCATTACCTCTGGCAACATCTTTTCAAACTGCCATTCCTCACCATCTCTATACCCCAAAAATCCCGTATGATTAGGATCTTTCCCTGTAAACAAACTCGCTCTAGCCGGGATACAGCTTGGTGCAGGTGAATAAGCATTCCTAAACAATACCCCCTGATGCGCTAATTCATCCAAATGAGGCGTATCCACTGTAGGATGTCCCATCACACTGAGGCAATCCCACCTGAATTGGTCACATATAATTAGTAAGATATTTGGCTTTTTACTTGCCATGATTAATCCTCCCTATATAGCTGATTATCTTATTTTTTAAATTCTATACTAATATATTATATTTCTACAAAATCCAAATATTATTTTATCACAAATAAAAGCAGTAGATAATGTATTTTT
>JBOFIR010000200.1:0-3045 GCA_051650265.1 Cellulosilyticaceae bacterium | reverse complement strand
GTTGTTATCGTTATTGTTCCTACTATTATCGTATACGCCTTCTTATCAGAAAAAATTATGGGTAGCACCACCGAAGGTGCTGTTAAAGGTTAATCTACTTATACACTCAAAAACTACTTATTTTCTTCTCTTACTAAAGCAGAAAATAAGTAGTTTTTTTAAATAAAAATTTATTTTTAATTTTTATTTAAGTGTGCAAACTTTACTATCTTAATATTTTATAAATATGCTAAGATTGCTCATATGAATTTTTTTTAGACTTTAAGGAGGTCTTTGATATGGATTCTAATGAAATGAAGCTACAAGAAATATTAAAAGGTCGTGGGATAGAAATGAGTGAGCACGAAGAGGCTCTTCAAATAAATGTACCTGAACCGCCCGAAGGCTGCAAGAAGCTACTAGAAACTTATTATACGCTCAAAAACACAGCTGATATGGAAGTTCCTTATTGGTACAATAGGGTTTGGTGGGAAAATGCTGGAGAAGTTACCGAGGTTAGAAGAGCAAAAGCGCTTGCTGCTGCCTATGCTCATATTACACCTACCATCCAACCTTATGAAAAACTTGTGATGCAAAAAACTAAAAATATAAGAGGGGCTTTCCCTTTCCCATGGGTTACTGCAAGTTTCTTCAATGCTGAAGCTGAAGCTCTAATGAACCAAGTCAATGCACCTGTTAGAAGTGAAGCTGATGAAGTGAGTATCGTCGGTGCTGGTGGTGGCAATGTCACAGAAAACTTTGGTGATGTTATTTCACTTGCTAAAAAATTCGGTATGAGAAAAGAAGAAATTCCAGTCCTTCTCAAAACCTCTAGGCCTTGGGATGGTATCTCAGTTGAAGAACTTAGCACCACCTATGCTAAGATGCTCCCTGATTATAATCAATTTGCTAAACTCATGGAGTCTGTTGTCTGTATGTTTGATTCTTTTGCGATTCCTCAAGGTCGTGAAGTTATGAATTACTATTACCCCTTACAATATGGTTTAGATGGGATCATTGCACTTTGTGATGAACGCATTACTGAGACATTAGGTGAATCTCATGGAGACGGTATCCTTGGTATGGGTCAGGCTTATTACTATGTTGCCACCAAAGAGATTACTAAAGGTATTAGTAAATGGTGCGAAAACTACGCTACACACGCTACATACTTAGCTTCAATTGAAACCGATTTAGAACTTAAGAAAAATTATGAAGAAATTGCTGTAGTGATGAGTAATATTGCACACAAAAAACCTGCTACTTTCCGTGAGGCACTTCAATTGACACTTACCCTTCATTTTGCAGTCATCAATGAAGACCCTATGTCTGGTATGTCTATCGGTAGACTCGGTCAAGTCCTTCAACCCTTCTTTGAAAAAGATATTGAAGATGGCATCACTACGGAAGAAGAAGTTATTGAACTGCTTGAATACTATCGTATCAAAATTTCTTGTATCGAATGCTTTGCTTCTGCTGGCGTTTCTGGTGGTGTCCTTTCAGGCAATACCTTCAATAACTTATCACTTGGTGGTTTAAACAAAGACGGGCTTAGTGCAGTTACACGTCTTGAATACTTAATCCTTGAAGCAGGTATGCGTAATAAAACACCACAACCTACTTTAAGTATCCTCTATGATGAGAAAACACCAGAAGATTTCTTGATGAAAGCTGCCACATGTACCAAACTCGGTTATGGCTACCCTGCTTGGATGAATAATCAACAAGGTATGAACTTTATGCTTAGACAATATGGCCCAGAAGGTATGTCACTAGAAGATGCCAGAGCATGGTGCTTAGGTGGTTGTTTAGAATCTGCACCTGGCTGTTTCCTTCCTCTAGAATATAACGGAAAGATTACTTATATCCCAGGTGGTGCTTCTCCTACATGTGGTACAGGGGTTCACTTTATTGCTATGCCAAAAGTTCTTGAACTCGTCCTCACCAATGGTAAAGACCAACGTACAGGTAAACAAATTCTTCCTCCACATAACAAAACCTTTGCATCCTACGAATCTTTTATAGGACAATGGCAAACTTATATGGAATTAATCACCAATGTAGTCAATAAAGTCAATAACCTTCAAATGGATATCTGGCGTAAACATAATATGCCTGCTGTCGCTTCCATGTTAAAACCAGACTGTCTCGTAACAGGTAAACACATCGGTAACATGGGTTGCCGCTATAATGCAACTATCAATTTTGAATCCTGTGGTACGATTACATTAATCAACTATCTTGCCTCTCTCAAAAAGAACGTATTCGTTGATCAAAAATACACGCTCGAAGAGATGACAGATGCACTCATCAATAACTTTGGATTTAAAACTGCTTATGAGACTGGTGTTTTCTCACCTGACTTTAGAGAAACTCGTGATGAAACAGGTAAGTATCATGCTATTTTTGCTGATTGTATCAATGCACCAAAGTACGGTAATGGGGATTTGTTTGCTGATTCTATCCTTGTTGAGTATGAAAACTATATGACTGAGATGGTTAAACACTTCTACTCTTACTATGCTAAACCACTCTATATGTGCCAAATCTCTGTATCTACTCATGGTCCACAAGGTTTCATCACCTTAGCCTCTGCTGATGGTAGACTTGCTGGAACGACTTATACAGATGGTTCTATGTCTGCTGCACCTGGTACAGATAAAAATGGTCTATATGCTCTATTTGAATCTGCTAGTGTCTATGACCACTCACTTTGTCAAAATTCTCAAATGAACCTCAAACTCCATCCAACTGCTGTAAGAGGTCTCCATGGCACTCGAAAACTATTAGAAATCATTCGTGCTTATATGCGTAAAGGTGGTTTCCATGTACAGTTCAATGTCGTTGATTCCAAAACTCTAAAAGATGCTCAGAAAAAACCTGATAACTATAGAGATCTTATGGTCCGTGTAGCTGGATTTACACAATACTGGTGTGAAATTGGTAAACCAATCCAAGATGAAGTCATCTTTAGAACAGAATACGAAAATGTTTAATCTTAACCCATTCCTAGGAGGTAAAAATCATGAAACATGTTGATTGTAAAAATTATATAAATCTTGACTG
>JBOFIR010000199.1:0-15778 GCA_051650265.1 Cellulosilyticaceae bacterium | reverse complement strand
TGGCGCTTGAACTCGGCGCAGAAGTAGGCAGTATCATGATAGCCGCACTGCTCAGCAATGGATTTGATTGAGACAAGCGGCTGAGTGAGGATGAGCTCTTGGGCGCGGAGCATCCTGAGTTTGATCAGGTATTTGATCGGGGAAGTATTGTGGTAGTACTTGAACTTACGGCATAGATATGAAGGGGAGATGTCTAGGAGGCTACTGAGTTTTTCTATAGGGATGTCCTCTGTGAGATGATCCTTCATATAGGCGATAACAGGTGCTAGAAAGTCAGGATTTTCTAAGTCTGAATAGGCACCCAGCTGATGCGCAGTGAGTTCTAGAATCATCTGGTAGAGAACGCCTGAAGCTTCTAGTTGGCGGGCAAGGGTATCTTGGCGAAGCAGGTCCACAGCCTGTTCAAATAGAGGATAGAGCTTGGGTGATTTGACGGAGCGAAGGACGGCATAACCCTGAGGAGTAAGCTGCTGGTGGAAGGTCTGTGTATCCTTGACCATAAAGCAGATCCAGTTGAGCATCCAGGGATCAGCAGTACCGGTCTCGCCAAAATAAATATGTGGGATATGGGGATTGAAGATCACTACATCATGTGGAGCGAGGGTATAGGTCTTGCCATCGCATATAAAGGTGCCCAGGCCACTGATGCACTGCATAATTTGGTATTCACCAAAGCCTTCTTTGCGGACAATATGGCCACTTTCATAGTGCACAGCGCAGTGTGTCACATAAAAAGGTAAGTTAGCAATTTGTTCTGGAATAATCGCGTGTGATAGTTGCACAATAAGTCTCCTTGTTGGTGTTCAATATTCTTATATTCATGACACTATAATAATATTTACACCTCAAAACATCAAGACTTATACTACTTATGACACTATAAAAATAAGGGTATGATCACCCATCAGTCTCAGGGGGATAGATAGAGAGATGAAAAAAGAGACAGGCATGATTTTTAATATACAAAGATTTTGTACAGATGATGGCCCAGGGATTCGTACGACGGTATTCATGAAGGGGTGCCCACTCAGATGTAAGTGGTGTCACAATCCTGAGAGCCTCAGTAAGAATCCGGGTATTGCTTGGGATCAGAATAAATGTACCCAATGTGGAAAATGTATTCAGATATGTCAGCAAGGTTGTCATAGGTGGCAGTCTGAGGCTGATGGGCAGGTGCATGTGTTAGATAGCGCCCAGTGTCAAAGCTGTGGGGCGTGTATCAAGTGCTGCCCAAGAGAGGCACTCAGTTTATGTGGTAAGCAGTATACAGTAGATGAAGTGATGCATGCAGTCATATCCGATGAAAGGTTTTTTAGAAGGTCTGGTGGTGGGCTGACTGTATCAGGCGGTGAGCCGCTTTGGCAAGCTGAGTTTGTGGTAGCGCTTCTTAGACATGCCAAGAGTATTGGGCTCCATACATGTGTGGAGACGAGTGGTGCTGTGAGAGATGCGGCAATTGAAGCTGTATTGCCCTACACAGACTTATTCCTCTTTGATATCAAGGAAACGGATGAAGCCAGACATCTTGCCTATGTAGGGTGTAGTCGAAAGCAGATCCTGAGTAATCTTGGCAAGATTGATGCAGCAGGGGTGCCAGTCAAATTGAGATGTCCGATCATCCCAGGCGTCAATGATAGAGAGGCGCACTTTGAAGCTTTGGCTGAGCTGGGAAGGTCGCTGCAACATTGTGTAGGCATACAGCTCATGCCTTATCATGAGCTGGGAACAGGTAAGCTGAGGCGTCATGGGCTTACTGAGCGGGAAGTATTTGAAGTACCAACAGAAGAGATGAAGGCTAAGTGGCAAACGCTATTAAATTTAAAAATAGAAGGAGTGAAGTAAGATGGTTGAAGTATCAAAGTTAGGTCTTGGAACATGGGCAATTGGTGGGGGCGAATGGTGGGGCGACTCAGATGAAGCGCGCTCAATTGAAACAATCAGAGAAGCGATCAATGAGGGCATCACACTGATTGATACAGCACCTGCTTATGGGTTTGGTTATAGTGAAGAAGTGGTTGGTAAGGGGATCAAAGGTAAGCGAGATCAAGTGATCCTCTCTACCAAGTGTGGACTTTGGTGGCATGATGAACGCGGTGCAGACTTCTTTGAGCAAGCAGGGCACAAAGTAAAACGCTGCTTGGAGCCAGATACGATCAAGAGAGAATTGGAGATGAGCCTGAGAAGACTAGATACCGATTATATTGATATCTACTTTACACACTGGCAGGCAGTAGAACCAGCCAAGACACCGATCGCGGAGACGATGAAGTGCCTCATGGATCTCAAGGCGCAAGGGATGATCCGCCAGATTGGGGCATCCAATGTGGATCAAGACCATATCAAAGCGTATGTGGCAGCAGGTGAGCTGGATGTGATCCAAGAGAAATACAGTATGCTGGATCGCCGTATAGAGGAAGAACTCGTACCAATCTGTGAAGCCAACAAGATCAAGATTATGGCGTATTCACCACTTGAGCAGGGGTTACTCACAGGTAAGGTGGGGATGGACTATGTAGTAGGGGAGAAAGAAGCTAGAGCAGGTATTGCATGGTATCAAGCAGACAATCGTATCCGTGTGATTCAGATGCTAAACGGCTGGTCAGATTTGACACGCAAATACAACTGTACTATGGCACAGCTTGTGACAGCATGGACAGGGATGCAACGTGGCATCAGTTATGTCCTATGTGGGGCAAGAAAACCAGAGCATATCCATGATACAGCTCAGGCAGCACGTGTAACGATTTCTAGAGAAGATGCAGCACGTATGAGAGAAGATGTGCTTCGTCTAGGTAATCCAGTATAAGGGGGAGGAAGCGATGGGCAAATTAGCCATTGATGCATTAGAAAATGAATTAGCGCTCTCGCCATATGCGAGATTCTTAAAAAAGCACGGCATGTATTCGGCAGCACTTTTCTACAAAAATCTAAATGAGACCCTTCAAAGACGCGGGGCAAGGGCAAGCCGTTTTCACTTTGAAAATATGCAGGTGCCAAACTATGAGAGAGGGCAAGTGCTGTTTGCAAACCATCCAGCGCAAATCATGTGGGGACATCAAAATGATGATATAAATGGTTATGGTTGTCAGATTGATTTTATGGGACAGTGTAGTCTAGATGGTTCACGCTTTGAGAAACTCCGTGAGGTGGCAACCACACCACAGGAACAACATATCATTAGTACCATTTGGCAAAATGCAGCCAATATGTATGTGATTCCGATCTCTAGACGATTTCTTCATGGGGGAACCCATAATATCGTGGATTTTGAATATGTGCTTAAGCATGGACTTGGAGGCTATCTTACAAAGATTGAAAAGCGTCTACAAGGAGCACTTGAGGCAGAGGAGCGGCAATTCCTTGAAGGTATGATTGATGTCTTGGAAGGTATGCACTACTATGTGACGTGCTATACAACGCAGTTAGAAGAAGCTTCTGGTCAAAATCCTGCAGATGAGGATCTCAAGAGACTTCTGGAGGCAGTACGCCATGTGCCATTTGCACCCGCTAGAAGTTTCTATGAAGCATTCATTACGATGAATGCCTTGATGTTCCTAAGTGAGTGCTATGAGCCGGGGCGTATTGATGAGCTTTTGAGACCGTACTATGAGGCAGATCTTGCATGTGGCAAGACATCTAGAGATGAGGCGTATCGTCTGATCCGAGCACTTCTTGAAGATATTGACAAACGTATCGGGCACCCAGGGGCGACACATGTGACGATAGGTGGGACGAATCTGGCAGGAGAAGGTGCCTACTCTGAGTTGACACAGGTAGTGGTTGAGGCAATCGGTGGGCTGCGTACGCCAAATGTTACCCTCCGCGTGAGAGAAGATATGCCAGATGAACTATGGACAGCATGCTTAGATAATATCGGTAAGGGGTATGGGCAACCTGCACTTGTCAATGAAAAGCTATTCTTGGAAGGATTGATGGCGCAGTATAATATTCCTTTTGAAGATGCTATCAACTATGCTTTTGCAGGCTGTTCAGAGGTGCTTATTCAAGGAAAGACTACTTGTGATTCGACTTGGGTAGCTTACAATATGCTCGATATCTTTGAGCATACTTTCTATAATGAGTTTTTGGAGAGTGAGTCTTTTGAGAGTTTCTATGAAGCCTACAAAAGGGATCTCAAGGTCACCTTACATGATCTAAGGGATCAGATCAATCTTTGGCAGCATACACATGGCTTACATACACCACACCCTGTCATGACGCTTCTCACAGGAGACTGTGTTGATCAATGCAAGAGCTTTCTAGGTGGAGGGTCTAAGTATAACTTTGATTCTACAGATATCTATGGAAGTACCAATGCGATCAATGCGCTTTATAGTATCAAGCAGTTTTATGAAGGGGCATTTGGCCAGCTGAGCAAGGAAGCATTTCTAGATTGTTTTGCACAGGATTATAAAGGTTATGAAGACGTGCTTGCAACCTGTCAAAACATCACGAAGTTCGGAAACTATAATGAAGAACTTGAAGAGCTCGCGCATGAAGTGATGGGGCTTACCTTTGAGACGATCAAAACACTTAAAGGATATAGAGGTGACGCAGCCTATATGCCATCTATTATAGGATGGGTATCTTGGAAAACTTGTGGCGTCCATGTAGGTGCGACGCCAGATGGACGCCGCGTAAGTGAGTCCCTTGCAGATAGCTGTGGCCCAATGCAGGGAACGGATACAGAGGGGCCTACATCTACCATGGGGGCTGCACTTGCAATCCCTCAGGAAGATTGTGTAGGAACATGTGTCTTGAATCTAAGACTAGACGGGAAACACTTTGAAAGTGATGAAGCCAGAGATAAGGTAAGAGTACTCTTTGAGACCTACTTTGCAGAAGGTGGTAGTCAGTTGCAGCTCAATGTGGTAGACAAAAAAGCTTTGGAAGAGGCACTCAAAGAACCTGAAAAACATCGTGATATTATCGTGAGAGTCGGTGGTTTTTCAGATCAGTTTGTGGCGTTGGAGAAGAAGCTTCAGACAGAGATTATGAAGCGAACAGCGCACTAACACAAAACAACGCATCTAGCAAAGCTAGGTGCGTTGTTTGCGTATGTATTAGTTTTGTGGAGCGGCAGCATCTGTCTCAGGTGCTGTTTCAGTTGTAGCATCTTCAGATACAACTTCGTCTGTGTTTTGGTCAGCAGCGTCTTCAGAAGCAGTATTGTCTTCAGATACAACTGCTTGATCAGTGCTTTGTCCGTCTTCAGAGATGTTTTCTACTACAGGTGTTTCGTAAGAAGTAGTAATAGAAGCTTCTTGATCATCAGATAAAGCGATACGTACTGCATCCATTAAGATACCAGATGAAACAGAAAGAGTTTCTGTTTTTGGTAATTCAAGAGATTGAGTAGCTGTAACGTAGTCGTTGATAAAAGAGATACTCTTATCAAAGTCTTGATAGATTGCTTTCTCAGTGTCATCAAATCCATCTAAAGCAACAGAAGTGATTTGATTGTCCTTAACGTTGACGATCACGTCAATGTCAGCATCTGTGAGCGCAATACTGGCTACGTACATGCCGTCTTCATAAGTAGAGTTTGGTGAGAAGCTTTCCGTAGCATCGGCTTTGTTAGAAGTGAGCATGAAGAATGAGAACACTGCTAACGCCACAAGCAACATGATGATAGGGATCTGTAAATCTTTCAGTTTAAATACCATAAATTTAGGACTAGACATGGTAAACCCCCTTTTTAATATAAGATGTCCTACTACATATATATGGACGAGTGCACCTTAGTATGCAAAAAATCATTAATCACAATAGAAAATTTTATGAGTATAATATAGTATAAAGCGGACTAGAATGCAGTAGGGGAGGGGACTGTATGAAATCATATGTACTATTAAAAGAGGACAATTACATTACGCAAGAGGTGGGAGAACTTCGACTAGAAATTGTAGAGAAACTCGGCCTAGAGGTTAAAGAAAGACGTATCGTACTTTATCCAGGTGGGATCAAGCATATGAAAAACAGGCACTATCGTGCCTATAAGTCTTACTTTAAGAAGATCCCAGATATTATCCAAAACCCAGATTATGCCGGAATCAGCCTCAGTGAAGAAAGGTGTATTGAACTTGTCAAAAAATATGATGCCTATGTACTTGTCGCCATCAAGTGGGATGATCAAGGGCGGCTCTTTGTATCAAGTATGTATATGATGGATGACAACCGTATTGAAAATCGTGTCCTATATGGCAAGCTACTCAGTGTGCCTAAAACGTCTACTAGGCAAAAGATGCAAAAGTATAGAAATAATAGAAGTATGCGGCGCTGAAAGGGGGGCGAACAAAGAATGGAAAAAGATTGCCGAACGTTAGGTTTAAAATAAAAATAAAAGTTCGAAAAAATACTTGCCATTGGTATAAAAATAAGTTATGATAGGTATATCAAAAGATTATAAAACAATCACAGGGGGTATTCAAATGGAGTTTTTTAAACTAAAGGAGAATAACACTACGGTAAAAACAGAAGTTATAGCAGGTATTACGACTTTCATGACAATGGCTTATATACTAGCAGTTAACCCGAATATCTTATCTGCAACAGGTATGGATCGCGGTGCAATCTTCACAGCGACAGTATTAGCAGCAGTAGTCGGAACATTATGTATGGCACTTTTTGCCAACTACCCATTTGCTTTAGCACCAGGTATGGGACTCAATGCATTCTTCGCATTCTCAGTTGTTCTTGGTATGGGTATTAGTTGGGAAGTTGCATTAGCAGCAGTATTCGTAGAGGGAATTATCTTCCTGATCATGTCACTTTTCAATGTGCGTGAAGCAATCTTCGATGCAATTCCAACAAATCTTAAGCACGCAGTAGGTGCTGGTATCGGTTTATTCATTGCATTTATCGGTTTCCAAGGTTCACACATCGTTTTATCTGATGGGGCAACAAAAGTAACAATGTTTGATATTGGTAAGATGAATATGCTTTATCCAAACTTAGCTGGAGAGGGCGCACTTTATACATTCAATAACGTAGGGATTACAGTAATTCTTACAATTTTAGGTGTGATCTTAACTGGTGTATTAATTACGAAAAAAGTTAAAGGTTCTATTCTATGGGGAATCTTAGTTACATATTTATTAGGTGTAGTATGCGAGCTTACAGGAATCTACGTACCATTCTTCCCAAGTGGAGATATGGCAAGTTATCCAGGATTCTTCTCACTGATTCCAGACTTCTCAAATGGTTTATCAGTACCAAGTATCGCACCAGTGTTTATGAAGTTTGATTTTAGCATGCTCTTTACAGGCGAATTCTTCGCAATCGTATTTGCATTCTTATTCGTAGACTTATTTGATACATTAGGAACACTCATCGGTGTATCTTCAAAAGCAGGTTTCTTAGACAAAGATGGTAAGCTTCCAAAAGTAAAAGGCGCACTTCTTGCAGATGCAGTTGCAACAACAGTAGGGGCTGTACTTGGAACATCTACAACAACAACTTATGTTGAAAGTGCATCAGGGGTATCAGAAGGCGGTAGAACAGGTCTTACTGCAGTAACAGTAGCGATCCTCTTCGCAGTTGCATTATTCCTTTCACCAATCTTCTTAGCAATTCCATCATTTGCAACAGCACCAGCACTCATCACAGTTGGTTTCTACATGATGGGCTCAGCGACTCTTATTAACTTTGAAGATGCAGGCGAAGGCATCCCAGCATTCTTAACAATGGCTGGTATGGCATTTACTTATAGTATCTCTGAAGGGATCGTATTTGGTGTGGTATCTTATGTACTCATTAACTTACTTACAGCAAACTTCAAGAAACTTAACACAGTAATCGTAGCAGTAGCTGCAATCTTTATCTGTAAGTATGTATTCGTAGGTGCATTAGCAGGATACTTTATCTGGGCAGTAGTAGCGATTATCGTGATTGCATTACTTTTCCAACTCTTAGTACTTAACAAGCGTAGCAAATAATTTCATAAAATCCGGATACGCAACTGGCGGAAATGTGGGTAACCACAAGGGAGTGTATCGTTAGGAATGTCGACCGCCTGGGCAACTTTTTCTTCAAGGGGAGAAAAGGTGCCCAGGCGGTCTTTTGTTTTTAAAAAAATAAATGATAACCATTTGGAGGGATTAGAGATGAGAGCATTAATCAGCGTATCAGACAAGACAGGAATCGTAGCATTTGCAAAGGAACTTAGAGACTTAGGTGTAGAGATTATTTCTACAGGAGGTACATACAATACACTCAAAAATGAAGGAATCGATGTGATCGGAATCTCAGAAGTAACAGGTTTCCCAGAGTGCTTAGACGGCCGTGTGAAAACACTACATCCAGCGATTCATGCAGGCATCTTAAATATCAGAGATAATGCAGCGCATCAAGCGCAGATGCAAGAGCTTGGACTTGGGGCAATTGATATGGTTGTTGTCAATCTCTATCCATTCAAAGAGACGATCTTAAAGCCAGGGGTTGCCTTAGAAGAGGCGATTGAGAATATTGATATCGGTGGCCCAACGATGCTTCGCTCTGCTGCAAAGAACAATCAAGATGTGGCTGTCATCGTAGATCCAGCAGATTACTCAGTAGTACTTGATGAGATGAAGCAAGGCGGCATTGCACGCCAAACAAAGTTCTACTTAGCAGGCAAAGTATTTGAGCACACAGCAAACTACGATACGATGATTGCACGCTACCTCAGAGAGCAAAGAGGGGACTACAGCCTACCAGAGCAATTCTCTATGACATTTGAGAAAGTACAAGATATGCGTTATGGTGAAAATCCACACCAAGCAGCTGCTTTCTACAAAGAAGTAGGGCACACAAAAGGAACACTTGCAGATGCGCTTCAACTCAATGGTAAGGAGCTTTCTTACAACAATATCAATGATGCCAACGGGGCATTAGAACTTCTCAAAGAGTTCAGTGAGCCAACAATCGTAGCTGTTAAGCATGCCAATCCTTGTGGTGTAGGGACTGCAGATACAATCTATGATGCTTACATGAAAGCGTACAATGCAGACCCAGTATCAATCTTTGGTGGCATCGTGGTATCGAACCGCAAGGTGGATGTAAAGAGTGCAGAAGAGATGGTGAAAATCTTCTTAGAGATCGTAATTGCGCCAGAGTATGATGAAGCAGCACTTGAAATTCTTCGTACAAAGAAAAACTTAAGAGTATTAGAACTTAAAAATATTGACTATGTAGACCGTCATGCTTATGACATGAAAAAAGTCGGAGGCGGACTAATTGTACAACAAAAAGATGTAGAGCTTCTCGTTGAAGAAGAGCTTAAGGTTGTGACAGATCGCGTACCATCAGAGAAGGAAATGGCAGACTTACGCTTTGCATGGAAACTTGTCAAACATGTCAAGTCAAATGGGATTGCACTTGCGAAAGATGGCATGTCTGTAGGTATGGGCGGTGGCCAAACCAACCGTATCTGGGCAACGAAGCAAGCCATTGAACATGGCATGGAATTCTTAGGAGCAGATGGCGTGAAAGGCAGCGTGATGGCATCAGATGCATTCTTCCCATTTGATGACTGTGTGAAGGCTGCTGTAGAAGCAGGTGTAACTGCTATTATCCAGCCAGGTGGATCTATTCGTGATGAAGATTCGATTAAAGTGTGCAATGATTATGGCATTGCAATGCTCTTTACAGGCATGAGACATTTCAAACATTAAACGTGATAAGAGTAGCTTATACCCTAATAGGTATAGGCTACTTTTGTTATTTTGTTTGAAGAGTTGATGCTTGAAAAGTGAGAATAATTCACAAAATGTAAAAAAATTACAGAGTTAAAGCAAAAAGTACTTTGTTTTTAAGAGTAAAAATGTTAAAATATAGAATAGTACACAGGTATCAAAATAGACTAGAGTTTACTTAAGGGGATATTGCACAGAAGAATATACAAAACCATGCTTAACATTGATTAGGGGGGAAACATGTATGGATATGGACAACAGAGAGACTATTGAAAAACGTATGAATCACATTTCAAATACGCTAAAAGATTTAAAAAACTATAAAGATGTAGAAGGCTTTGTCACAGACCTTGAATATCATGTAGGTCAATTATCTTACTTTTATGATCATCTGACACCACAACAGACTGGTGATCCGTCTACAACGTTTTATAGACCAAAACGTATACCTAATGTACATCAGATTGCTTATTTTAACTTAACAAGAGGCTTTCCAAAAGAGCTTTACGGTGGGCACTGGTGCTATGTTTTTAAATACTTCAAGAGCAAATTTGTAGTGATACCAACAACTTCTGTAAAGGCAGATTCATTACCACCGGACCCAGAGTTCCAATTAGACATTGTAGTGAATGGGTTCAAAAATGGAATGCTTACGCGTTTACAGCTGAGCGATATGCGAACAATCGATATTCAAAGACTATACTGCGGTAAAGGATTCTATGATGTGGTAACAGACAGGGAATATATTGTTCAAAATGTTAATAAAATGCTATTAGATGACTAGAAAATGGGTATAATATAAAAGTAAATATCTAAAAACCCTTAAGTGGGCAAATATTTGTCAGTGGATAGAGATTAACTTTGGTTAATCTCTATCCTTTTTTCTTACCGTCTTGACGCGTAGAGATGGGAGGGATATGATAAAAGAAAGAAGGGGTGTGATACAATGCTTGTTGTCAATGTGGATTACGTATCAGATAAAGAACTTGAAGTGTTAGGGCTTGTTGAAGGGATTGCATCGGGAGAGCGACTTGAAGGCGTCACAACAAAAGCTGTAGAAGTGATGCAGCAGGCTGCAAAGAAAGTCAAAGCGGATGCAATTGTAAATGCAAGATTTAATACGATTGTGACATCTACTGGAATTCAAGTGCTGGCCTATGGCACAGCTGTCAAATATCATATCACCTATGATTTACAACAATTTTAAAGGGTTTAGAACAAAAAAAGTACGACTTAGGCATTTGCTTAAGTCGTACTTTTTTGTTAGGCATCCTTTTGGATCAGGTCTACGATATAGTAGACTGCGCCCGAAGGATGTATCCGGTAGATGACTACTTCGTATTCTGTGGTCTCACCGCTAGTAGATTGGGTGTAGACAGGTTGCCTGAGGGTGGTTGTTCTGAGATCTGAGAGTGTAAGGGTTGATTTGAAGAACTTATCATCTCTCAGGTCATTTTGATCTCTGAAGTAGTAATAAAAATGTCTCATGAGTGTGGCATCCAAAGAAGCATCAAGATCCATCTCCACAAGTGATTCACCTGGGTAGAATGCAGACCAGTAGTTGCTACATTTGACAGATTGGTTGCCGATTGAAATAGTCAGGTCCGTAGTACCTGGTGTAAGTGTGATGGGATACGTCTTAAAGCCTTTTAAGACGGCCTGATCACCTTGGAATCCTACTTGTCTGACCATAAGATTCATATGATTATACGGTGAAGTCTTGATTTTATCTTTTGTGAGAGAAATCACTTCGTTCACATGTGTACTGTCTACAAATGCAAGATAGCTATTGCTCCTTTGTGAAAGGGCTACCTTTTGTGCGATCGCTTCCTCTGAGGAGAAGGCAATCAGATGTTTTGGGTAATCTCTAAGATTATCCCTTGATGGAATAAATTTGTGCCCCTTTGGGTCGTTGGTATTCATAGAGTATGGGGCTATTGCTGTCAATGAAAGTTCACCTGTTGATGTGTCCCATGTGTGTGGATAGCCAATGGCCTCCAGCAGTATCGTAATAGGAACATAGGGTTTATTGTCAAAACTTAAGATAGGCTCAGAAAGAATAATAGAACGTCCAGGTGTTTTGAGCTGTTTGCCCCCAACAAAGAGTTCATAAGTATCTTTGCCAATCTTGATGTCGTAGCGTGTTGGTGATTTTCTTGTAATAGATGCGAGAACTAAATTCTCCAATTCATCGAGTGCTACATAAGGTGTCTGTTCTTGGATCATGACAGGTGTTTCTGGGGTATAAGCCATTCCGTTTAGGTTGATTGTCACTGTTTGTAGTCCAAAGGTAGGGTGTAAAAACATGAGACAAAGCAAACCTATAAATAATAGTCTTTTATTCATAAAGCACCTCCAAGAAAACATTATACCATAATTTAGCAAATGGCTCAAATTATCCGAGTTTGCAAAGCGTTTCGAAGAAGCCTGGGAAAGACACATCTACACAATCACTATTTTGGATAAAGGATGGTGTAGATGCATTGATACCAGCAATAGCAAGGGACATAGCCATACGATGATCATGGTAACTTACCAAATGATCACAGCCATGAAGCGGTGTATTGCCTTTGATCAGCATGCCATCATCAGTAGGTGTAATCTGTGCACCCATTTTGCTGAGTTCATTGTATACCGCATCGATACGGTTAGTCTCTTTGACTTTGAGCTCAGCAGCATCTTTGATTACCGTGTCACCTTCAGCAAAGCAAGCAGCAACGGCAAGGATAGGAATCTCGTCAATGAGTGTTGGGATGGTCGCACCACCAATGGTAATGCCGCGGAGCTTGGAAGTGCGTACAGTCATGTCGCATACAGGTTCCCCACATACAAGACGTTCATTTGAGCATACAATATCGCCACCCATATCTTGGAGAACATCTAAGATGCCGCGTCTAGAAGGATTGATGCCGACATTTTTGAGTACGAGATGTGTGTCTGGTGTGATCAGTCCAGCCACCATGAAGAAGGCTGCAGAAGAGATATCACCAGGTACTTCTACCTCTTGGCCAAAGAGCTCTTCAGCTGGGTAGATTGTAGCCGAACCATCACTTGTCTCGATGCGGGCACCAAAGGCAGCTAGCATGCGTTCTGTATGATCGCGTGAGAGATGAGGTTCAGAGACTGTAGTTGGTCCGTCGGCATAGAGACCTGCAAGGAGCAGAGCAGATTTGACCTGAGCACTAGCTACTGGAGAGGTATAAGAGATGCCGTGAAGCTTGGCAGGCTGTATATGTAGCGGACATTTGCCTGCTTCGTTGCCTGCGATGTGTGCGCCCATTTGCGAAAGAGGCATGATCACACGATTCATTGGGCGCTGCACAAGAGAAGCATCGCCTGTGAGGGTGGTTTCAAAGTCTTGACCAGAAAGGATCCCTGAGATAAGGCGGATCGTTGTACCGCTGTTGCCACAATCGAGGATAGCGTCAGGTGCAGTCAGACCACGTAGACCTTTACCTTCTACAGTGACAGTACCTTCCTCTACAGTAATGGGAATACCGAGTGCACGAAAACAAGCGATCGTAGAGAGGCAGTCTGCCCCCATGAGAAAATTGGTGATCTTGGTAGTACCTTTGGCAAGGCTCCCAAACATAATGCTTCTGTGAGAGATCGATTTGTCTCCAGGGATATTAAGTGTGCCATGAAGGCTAGTCATTGGATGTATATGCATAGTAAGCTCCTTTATCGGTAGATAGTATAGTTATGGTGAGACAGAATTTGGTGCGCTTCTAATAGCGCTACGCGAGAATCTAGGGAAATCCTTAGGACTCCACAATCAAACTCACGGTGATTGATAATCCCGATATCTTTGATGTTGATCCCACGTGTACTGAGTATGGTAGCGATAGAGGCAATGATGCCCGGCTGATCTTGCGCGTCTACATAAAGTGTATGACTTTGGGTAAGGCTACTGCTTACACCATCTTGGAACGTATCACGATACGTTCTTGCAGATTCAAAAAAGTTATAGAGCTCACGCTCATCATCTGCTGAGAGTGCTTCATTGAAACGTTGCAAAATCTCTAGGAATTTGCCAAATGTTTTTTGAATCTGCCCTTTGTTGGAGAGACAGATGCTCTGCCAAATCTCAGGATGAGAAGAAGCAATCCGTGTAATATCTTTGAACCCACCTGCGGCTAAAGTATGCAAATAGTTGCTTTGCCCATCATTTTCCTTTACAAGGTGCACCAGTGAACTGGCAATAATATGGGGCAAGTGGCTTACCGTTGCCGTTGCAAAATCATGATAAGACGGTGCAAGGATCAGCGGGATTGCACCAAGGCGTTCAATAAGCTTCTGTAAAATAAAGACGATAAAATCAGGCGTATCACTAGTGGGTGTAAGAATATAATACGCGTTTTCAAAAAGGTGCGCTACGGCATGGTTGTAACCAGATTTCTCTGAGCCAACCATAGGATGCCCGCCCAAGAAATAAATACTATGTGAACTTTCGTGTATCAGTTTGCCCACTTGCTCAACAATATCTCGTTTTGTGCTTCCAATATCTGTGATAATACAGTCTTTTCCTACATAAGGCATGAGTTCGCCCACGATAGAAGGAATAGAAGAAACAGGCGTTCCAATAAAAATCACGTTGCAATCAGAAAAATCAGTAGTGATATTGGTTGCAATGTGATCAATAATACCCTCATTGAAAGCCTGCGTCAGACTAGCTGTATCTTTATCGTACCCTACAATTGTACTATGTTGGGCATTATTTTTCTTTAGGGCTTTGGCGATCGATCCCCCAATGAGGCCAAAGCCGATGATACCAATACGCATTAGAGCGTGCGACCACTTGCAAGTGCAATTGGTCTAAGTTCATCCATTAGAGTGATGAACTCCCTAGGATCAAGAGACTGAGGGCCGTCTGAAAGTGCTCTCTTAGGATCAGGATGGACTTCGATCATCAGACCATCTGCACCAGCAGCTATAGCAGCCTTGGAGAGGCTTGCGATATAGTCACGCTTGCCAGAAGCATGGCTCGGGTCAACGATGATTGGGAGATGACTCTTTGCTTTGATCACAGGGATCGCGCTGATGTCGAGTGTATTGCGTGTTGCTGTTTCAAAGGTACGGATCCCACGTTCACAAAGGATGACATTAGGATTTCCCTCACTCATGATGTATTCTGCTGCATTGAGCCATTCGTCGATCGTTGCAGAGAGACCTCGCTTGAGTAAGACGGGGATATTGGTTTTTCCTACTGCTTTGAGCAGCTCAAAGTTCTGCATATTGCGGGCACCAATTTGGAGTATATCTACGTACTTGGCAGCTGTCTCAACTGCGCTGATACTCGTGACTTCACAGACGATAGAAAGACCGGTGGTTTCTCTAGCCTCTTTCATATAGCGAAGCCCTTCTTCTTCAAGGCCTTGGAAGGCATAAGGTGAAGTACGCGGCTTGTAGGCACCGCCGCGCAGGATCGTTGCACCGCCTGCTTTGACAGCTTCGGCAGATTCAAGGAGCTGCTCGCGGCTCTCGATAGCACATGGGCCAGCCATGATCATGAGTTGCTTGCCACCGATGCTGCAGTTACCAAGGGTTACCTCAGTTGGCGCAGGGTGGAACTTGAGATTGGCAAGTTTGTAAGACTCAGTAACAGGTACGATCTTGTCTACACCAGCTAGTGAACATAAGCAGTCACTGCTTAAGCGTGATTTGTCACCAACGACACCGATAATAGTGACTTGGGCACCTTGGGAAACGTGAACATTGAGACCTGCAGATTCAACTTGGTTGATGGCATAAGAGATGTCATCGGGTGTTGCGGTATGTTTCATAACGATAATCATATTGAGTAGCCTCCTCGGACTTATTATTAACTGAATAAAATCAAATATGTTACTATTCTACAATGCTTTAAAAGATAGTGTCAACTTGCTTGCGGTAAATGAAAGAGGGGTTAGGGGTGATTGGTATCTTACAAAGGTTTATTGACAAAATATTTAGACTAAACTATTGTTATAGATAAACTAGCGATATCTTTTGAAAATGCATGATACATTCATGTACTCCATATCCTATAGTTAAAAAAGTTAGGAGATGGAATAAATGGGCAGACCAACAACTACTAAAGCAGACCTTCATGGGTATTCACTAGA
>JBOFIR010000198.1:0-3423 GCA_051650265.1 Cellulosilyticaceae bacterium | reverse complement strand
AAGAGAGGAACTTTTTATATTGCGTTTCTGAATGAACAACCTTGCGGGGAACTATTCTGGTGCAATGCGGGTGAAGGTCTGCCCGAAGAAGCACAGATTATAGCTATTCACTCACTTGAGAACTCATGGGGGACTGGTGTAGGAAAGGCAATGATAGATAGAGCACTTGCAGATATACATAAGAGTGGAATGCGTAAGGTAGGATTGTGGGTATTTAAAGACAATATGAGAGCGCGTAGATTTTATGAGAAATGTGGATTTAGACATCAAGGGGAAGAGAAGACGAGTGATTTTGGGGATGTTATTGAGGTAAAGTATGTCAAGCAGTTGTAAAAGATCACAGCTAGAGGTATTGAACACTGTTTATAAGTCATTGAATACATATAAAACTGATTTGATCAATGCACTTAACGCAAGGGGTTATAGCTATAAGTGGGGATATTATAGTGGACATTATATGAGGTGTGACGAGAAATGGATGTTGGAACAATTTCCTATTCCTGTTATTACTGTAAAAGGGTTATGCGATATTGGAATGGATTTATCTCATATTTTTATAGAGAGTAGGTTACAACGGGAACAGGCATTACAATTTGATTTTACTATATTACAAAAATATAAATTTGAAGTGTATGGGACTGCGGATTACCTAAATGATTTTTATAATGAGGATCAGGATCTAGGGGGCATTCGTGAGAGAATTTTGGATAGCATGGAGCAGGAAATCGGTATATCTTTATTAATCTCATATGAAGAATGTATAGATCACATTGTATTAGGATTAGAAACGTTGAGAAATTTGGGATTTTACATGTAGAGCATGAAAAAACTAAGAAAGGCTATATGGTCTATGAAAAAAAGGATCTTAGTAGGTGGCCTTGTAAGCCTCGTAGGTGTAATAGGGGTACTTGGCTTTTTAATCGCATATATCCCATCACAGATGTCACAGGAACATACGAATAGCATTGTTGAACTGTATTTTGAAGATACAGGGTATGTCGTCAGTGATTTCGAAAAGCGTTGGGGTGATAGCCTTCAAGCATTTGAGCTGAGATCTGGATTGGGGCATAGTATTCCTGGGTATTATATACTGCCAGAAAACAACTATGAAAATAAGACAATTGTTTTAGTCCATTGGCATGAAAGTAATCACCAAGCGATGTATCCAATTGCGGAGGTATTTTTGGAAAAGGGTTGGAACGTCGTACTCTATGATCAACGTGCCCATGGTAAAAATACAGCTAAGACGGTGACATTTGGGTATTTGGAGAGCCAGGATTTGGCGCAAGTGATTGCCTATGTGAAAGAAAAGTCGGTGGCTGAAGTCGTGGGGATCTTGGGACAATCTATGGGCGCAGTAACTGTTGCATACTACTTGGGAGATGAAGAAGCAAGAGAAAATATAGCATTTGCAGTCGTGGATAGTGCGTATAGTAGCATGTACGAGGAAATAGCATGGGAACTTACAAAAGGGAAGTATATGCCCTTGGCGAATGGATTGACATCACTGGGTAGTCAGTTTTGTAAGCTCCTGTATGGTTACGCCTTTGAAGAGATCGATATGGAAACAAGGCTGAGAGTGAGTGATACACCAATACTTATGATACATAGTAGGAATGATCAAAAATGTCTGTATTATATGGGCGAAAAACTGTTTGAAGCAATTCCTAATCCAACCAAAAGGCTTGTTACCTTTGAAAATGCAGACCATTTATTTTGCTTCTGGGATGAGCAGGAACGCTACATTGAAGAAGTCTTTTCTTTTATAGAGAGGGTTGTCATGCAGATAGAGAAATGATATAAAAAATGAAGTTGAGGGGGGAACGAGAATGTTTAATATTTGTCCAGAGTGTGGTGCCTATCGCATTGATAAGATTATTGATATAAGCAAGAATGAGGCTATTTGTCCAATATGTGGCTATGCATATGTATTTAAGAGATTACCTTTATTTATTATCACAGGGGCTAGTGGGGCAGGCAAAAGTTCAATAGGATTAGAGCTTACGAAAACAATGAATGAAGTCATCGTGATGGAAAGTGACACCCTTTGGAGTGACAAGTTTATTGATCCTACCAATCAGTATAAGGAATATGGGGAAATGTGGCTAAGACTTTGTAAAAATATTGGTCAAGGAGGGAAACCAGTAGTACTTTGTGGTTCTTGTATACCTGAGCGATTTGAAGGTAGTGATGAACTGAGATATTTTAGTGAGGTGCATTATCTAGCGCTTGTTTGTGAAGATGAGGTGATTGAGAAACGTTTGAAAGCACGGCCAGATTGGAGAAAATGTGGGTCTGATGCATTTATTAAGGTGCATAGAGACTTTAATAATTGGTTTAAGCAGAACGCAGGTCTGTTATCTGTCCCTATGGATTTGATAGATACTTCATATAGCGATAAGGAGCAAACAGCAGAGCAGACGGTCGCATGGATTCGAGGAAAATTATGATATATCTTATTCGTCAGGGGGAAACGGATTGGAATCTACTAAAAAAATTTAATGGCCGTACCGAAACTGAATTAAATGAGGCGGGGATTAGGCAGGCACATTTACAAGCAGAACGCTTGAAAGGTATTCATTTGGATGCATGTTTTTGTAGCACACAAATACGAGCACGTCAAACTTGTGAAATGATCTATAGTGGAGAAATTATTTTTGATGAAAGACTTGTTGAGATAAACTGCGGAGAATTTGAAGGTACACAGGAAACTACAGAAACTTTTAAATTATTTTGGCAGGCGACTGCCACAGGGAAAATGGGAACGGAAATTTTTGAAGAATTCGTCAAGCGTAACTGTGAACTTTGTGACATGATTAGGGATCATTATAAAGACAAAAATATTTTGATCGTTACTCATGCTGCGAATGCCAGAATAGTAAATTATTATTTTACTGGTAAATCCAGTAGCTATGATTTCCATAAACCTGTTGCGAGAAATGGAGAGATCGTTATATTACAAAATGAATAGATGATCTTTGCTAAAAATTCTGTGTTGGGCAAAAGGAGAAGTTAAAGATGATAGAAAAAAGTTATAAACTAAACTTAATCAAAGAAACTGCACATTTTAAAATTTACTATACTGAATTTGATAAGAATGCTATAGATCAAATAGCGGATATTCTTGAGAGTAATTATACTAGAATTACCAATCGTTTGAATCAATCCCTTCAAGAAAAGTTACTTATTGAGGTGCATTCAGATCTTAATCAACTTCATATTGCGTTAGGACTATCTCATGCACCAGATTGGATACGGGGAGGTTTAGGAGTAGATAAAATTGTGATAGCATCTCCTTTGAATCCACCACCAGGATCCAATTTTGATAATGTAGTCAATACTGCCGTGCATGAGTTTGTACATATTGTAATCAATAAAATAAAGGACAATACCCCTAGATGGTTGAATGAAGGGATTGCATGT
>JBOFIR010000197.1:0-3884 GCA_051650265.1 Cellulosilyticaceae bacterium | reverse complement strand
ACACCATTCAAAGATGAAGCGAAGATCAGTGACTTTGCCTTAGAGGCTGTTAAAGGACTTTATGAAGCAGAGTTGATGAATGGTATGCCTGATGGGACATTTGGGCCAAAGGCATCAGCTACACGTGCACAAGTAGCGGTCATGTTAGATCGTATGATGGATTGATCGCAATAAAAATCAGCTCTAGATGAGTAAACGATAAGAATACAATAACGAACAAAAAGAGGTGTTGTACAATTAACTAATTAGGTTAGTTGTGCAGCACCTTTTTTCGTATATAAAATTGTGCTACTTTCATAGTAGCACAAGATTCAGTTAGACGATTAAGCTGCAAGAGCGCAATTTAGCATTTGTGAATGATCACAAAAATTTCCTAAAAGTGACTAACCAAATGATTTGAGCTGTGACTATATGAGTGAAAACATTTAAAATAGGAAGTGAGCAAAATGATCATCACCCAAGTAACTTTAAAAATAAGAAAAAATATAAAGATATTTTTCAATTGTATAGAGAATCAAAGAGAGCTACGAGGACTAGAACGTCCTTATGAACAAAAAGAAATGTTATGGGAGTTTAGAAATAAATTGATTTAAAAATTTTTGAGGAAGTGATTAACCGCATCTTAGTGTTTCAAAGATAAAAAAATCTCTCTCACATTCCTAAATTTAAAAAATGTAAGAGAGATTTTTTAGTGGTGGTGATGTCCGCAGTCATGACTTGTGCAAACATGAGAAGCATCAAATGTTTCTAAGCCATCTTTTTGGAATAATGCAATATTTTCTTCAAAAGAGGTTGGGATAGTACGGTAAGCAGTAATCCCGAGCTGTGCAAGTTTGACAAGGGCACCTTGGCCAATACCGCCGACTAGAATTGTATCGATTTGCGCACCACCGAGTGCTTTGATAGGTTGACACATCCCGTGTTGGTGACCCAAATCACCATTTGAGATTGAAGTCAATGTTTGTGATTCGGTATCATACACCACAAAAAGAGGTGCAGAACCAAAATGGTTGTAAGGCATACTTTTTAAACCATTGTTTTCGTTTGTAGGCATACAAATTTTCATTTAGATAAACTCCCTTCGGTCTGACGACCACAACATTTTTTTTGAGAATGTGTGCATTGTTGCAAACAATTGAGATTCACCAGTTCATTGAGTGGAGAATTTTCGAAGGCTTCAGGACATTCCATAAGACCAATGAACTTTTTGATCGCATCAAAACAATCTGCATTCAAGTGGTAACGAACAAAATAGCCTTCCTTTATACCGATAATAATCCCTGATTCTTTGAGCACTTTGATGTGCTGTGAGATAGCAGCTGGAGAGATCCCTAGGTGTTTACTAAGTCCTTTTGCACACACATCCCGTTTGGATAAGATGATAAGAATTTTTACGCGCGTTTCATCACTAAGTGCTTTAAATAAAAGTATAAGTTTTTCCATTTAAACCTCTGATATTGCTTATAATCTAATTAAGTAATTACTTAATTAGATTATAAGATTCTTAATTATAAATGTCAATGAGATTTTGTTTGAAAATTAAAGTGATTTATGAACAAATAAGTTAAGAGTACCTTTTTGAGGTAGAGAATATCTGTCCAATTGGGTGTATGCTAGGGAGAAAGCTAATTAATACACTGTATTGACCTTTTCATAGAGTGAGAGAAAAGTCTGGATATTTTCTGAACAGGTATAGTACTCAGCAAGTGCTGTAACTTGATCGAATGTAACAGATCCTTCAAGTTGGCTCAGTGCCACGAGGAAATGATCTAGATTTTCCGGTCCCTCTGCTTCTATGAAGTAGAGAAGGAGTCCGCTGAGGTCTTGAAGCATCCAGTCGTCGATAGTCGTCGCGTTGACAAGATGAGTGAGTTGTTCGAGGTAGCCTTCTTTGTAAGTGGTATCTAAACGTGTGGTAACGAGGTAGTTGGAGAAGCCTTTCCAGAGGTAGAAGTCATCAAATTCACTAAAGAAGTGTGTGACAAACCCAGCTTCAGGGATGCTTATATTGAAGAAGTCACCACCAATCATAGGGTCGTTGAATGCAGGGCGGAGTAGGCGAAGTGTGACAGCCTCTTCTGTAGCACGAGGTTCTTCCGAAAGAC
Organism: Cellulosilyticaceae bacterium; assembly: GCA_051650265.1. Classification (GTDB taxonomy): domain Bacteria; phylum Bacillota; class Clostridia; order Lachnospirales; family Cellulosilyticaceae; genus JBOFEH01. Next base: position 1,779 of record JBOFIR010000197.1, on the reverse strand, counting down.
CTGTCTCACAGGAGATTTGGAGTGTGTTGTAGACATTTTCTTCACCGAGGATAGCCCCTAGTACATCGTAAGTTTCAGACCAGATGCCAAGGAGTTTTTCATCGAAGTCTGCAGGAAGATCTTGATAGAGAATGGATACCTTACCTTCTGTCTTGGTCTGCCAGTCTGCATGTGAGAGATAGCTTGTATCAGGAATGATGATCAATAAGGCGATCAGTATGCATGTAATAGGTGCACTGATCAGCAGTAATCTGCTACGAATGCCTTCGCCTCTGCCAAGATAGACAAGAAGCAGGCATAGGCTATAAGTGGTACGAAACCTAATAGGTTGTGCTCAAGGCCGCTGGCGTAAGCACTGAGGTACATAAGTGTAATCATGATGCAGTTTGCAAAGAGTGCCGTACTAAATCGAGTAAGGCCTTGCATGTAGATCGGTGTTTTGCTAGTAAAGAGAATCCCTTCACGGTTGTACTCGTATTCATTTGAGATAGCGTTACCAGCGTAGAAGACTGGTAGAATCGTAATGATGAGTTTGATATAGAACCAAGAGACGATATCTTTCATGCCGAGTGTAGCAATCAGTGTATAGAAAAAGATGACCCCTGTCCCTAAAAGTAGGGTTTTGGGGTGAGTCTTATAAGCCATTTTGAGATGGAACATAAAACCTCCGATATTATAGATATTTTTTGTGAGAATAACAGGTGATAGCAATCACTAGGAGCAATATTCCTAGGCCAAGGATCACCATACGGTTAAGCAATACATCACCATAAACGAGGGCGGCAGATTGTGCATCAGACATGCCATAAGTAAGTGGGGTTAGCATATGACCAGGTATTCGGATACTTGTCTGCCAAGGAAATGTGGTCTCAGAAGTGAGTAGGTACACGACAGGGACGATTGCTGCAAAGAGAAACTCTTTGAGCAGTACGACAACCAAGTAGCAGATACTACTATAGAAGAAAATAGAAGGCAGGATATAGAGTACAAAGACTTGAAGGAAGTACTTGGGGCTATAAAGACCTTCTGAAAAAGCGAGTGGAATCAATAGATAGCAGAGCATACCTACCACTATAGGGGCTAACGTACCTAGGAAGATCCCTAGGAACTTGCCTAGTGTATAGTGAACCTTATTGATTGGTTGGGTAAAGAGTACCATAGGTGATTTGGTGATGCGCTCCTGACGGAAGCTATTGGCAAAGATAATCGCTAGGATGAAGCAGCCAAGTGTCACCACACCGTGCCCAAATCGATAAGCACACTGGCGGTCTGTCCAGAGCACGCCATCTTTGAGGGGGCTATCCCAGATGAGGGCCCATCCGATAGTGAGGCACCATCCAATCCAGTAGAGTGGTGAGCGTAGGAGACTTTTAAGTTCAAATCGGGTAATCGTATAGAGTGTACGCATTAGTGCTCACCTACCTTTTGGTCACCTTCGCTCATGAAATAGAGGTAGGCATCTTCGAGGTTTGGTTCACAAGCAGGATAGCCACAGTCTGGGGTAGCGATGATACGTGCTACCATGTGTGAAGAAGTCTGACGTAGTAAGATGATGTTGTACTGGTCCTTGAGCTGTACTAAGTGGTCAGCATCTTCTACGATGACAATCTTGTCTTTGCTCAGCTCTACCAGCATCGTACGGAAGCGAATACGCTCTTCAGGGTCAAGTCCTGAAGTAGGCTCGTCCACGATGAGGATTTGAGGATCTTTGATGAGTGCCTGCGCGATCCCAAGACGGCGTTTCATACCCCCTGAGAAGCCGCCGATCTTTTGGTCACG
>JBOFIR010000196.1:0-14429 GCA_051650265.1 Cellulosilyticaceae bacterium | reverse complement strand
CTATTTTTGGATTTGAGGCGCATCCGCTCTTCACAGCAAGCGAAGGGGCGACTACAGTACCTTCTGTGCATTTTGGTAGTTAATCATGCGTTCGTCAAGGCAAACATCATATGTCCGCAGTCTTGTCATACTCTTCATTTTATGCACAAGCCTCAGTATCTGTGCCTTTATTACGCTACCCACACCAACCAGTCAACATTATGTCCATGATTACGTTGGTATCCTGACCACTGATGAAGTGACTCACATTCGCAGCATTGGCTATGAACTTGAACAGGCCACTGGTGCTCAAGCTGTTACTGTCATTATCCCGTCAACAGATGGCATACCTATCGAAACTTATGCACTTCAACTCTTTAGATCATGGGGTATTGGACAAAAGCACAAAGATAATGGTTTACTTATGTTAGTGTCCATCCAGGATCGCCAATGGCGTGTAGAAGTTGGCCGAGGATTGGAAGGTGCTATTCCTGATGCACTAAGTGCTCGCATTATGACCACCTATAGCCAGCCTTATTTTTCTGAGGGTGCTTATGGTCAAGGTGTGTTGGCAAGCTATAGCGTATTGGCAGACACCGTTGCCCAAGAGTATGGTATAACACTAACTCATTCCCTCAATATTCCACCTTTGTCGACCGCTACATCACACCGTTCTAATATTTGGCTACTCCTTATTGCACTCATTGTTGCAGATCTGATTCTCAATCGTGGCCGTATTTTTTCTACCTTATGGCAGGTTGCATTTTGGAGCAATATTGGCAGGGGTCCTAGAGGACCACGCGGAGGCGGCTATGGGGGTGGCGGGTATAGTGGGTTTGGCGGTGGTTCATCCAATGGCGGTGGTTCATCAGGAAGTTGGTAATTAAAAGAAGATGCATCCACTCTGGTGCATCTTCTTTTGTTTTATCAATTGAATTTTTTATGCCGATCCTCCCATAAAAAAACAGACTAAGCAGTCTTACGACACACTTAATCTGTTGCTTTTTGAATTATGATTTGATACCTTTTGACTCTAAGTATTCGTCATAAGTTCCTAGCTTATCAACAATACCTACTTCTTTTACTTCAATGATACGATTTGCAATCGTTTGGATAAATTGGTGGTCATGTGATGCAAAGAGCATATTCCCTTTGAATGAAATCAGCCCATTGTTAAGTGCTGTAATAGACTCAAGGTCTAAGTGGTTCGTTGGTTGATCTAGTAAGAGTACGTTTGATCCAGATAACATCATACGAGATAACATACATCTTACTTTTTCTCCCCCTGAAAGTACCTTAGCTGACTTAAGCGCATCTTCTCCTGCAAAAAGCATACGCCCAAGGAATCCACGAAGGTAACTTTCTGTCTGATCATCTGAATATTGACGTAACCAGTTGATAAGGTCATAATCAGACCCTTCAAAGTACTCTGTATTGTCTTTAGGGAAGTATGATGTTGATGTTGTCACACCCCATTTGATTTCTCCTGAGTCTGGCTCCATCTCTCCTGCTAAAATCTTGAATAATGTTGTTACTGCAAGTTCATTTTCACCAATTACTGCAATTTTATCGTCTTTTGAAACTCTAAATGTCACATTATCAAGAAGTTTTACACCATCAACAGTTTTGCTCACACCATCAACGAATAAGATTTCATTTCCAACTTCACGATCTTGTGTAAATGAAACGAATGGATAGCGTCTTGTCGATGCTGGCATCTCTTCTAGCGTAATCTTATCTAATAATTTTCTACGAGATGTTGCTTGTTTTGATTTTGATTTATTAGCAGAGAAACGTGTAATAAAGCTTTGAAGCTCTTTGATTTTCTCTTCTTGTTTTTTGTTTTGTGCTTTCATTAAACTTTGAATCATTTGACTTGACTCATACCAGAAATCATAGTTCCCTACATACATCTTGATCTTACCAAAGTCAATATCTACGATATGTGTACATACTGTGTTTAAGAAATGTCTATCATGCGATACAACAATAACTGTTCCTGGGAAGTTTAATAGGAAGTCCTCTAACCAGTTTACAGATTGAATATCAAGGTGGTTGGTAGGCTCATCTAATAAAAGAATCCCTGGTTGACCAAATAAAGCTTGGGCAAGAAGTACTTTCACTTTTTCCCCACCCTGAAGGTCTTTCATTTTCATATAGTGAAGGTCTGTTCCAATACCAAGTCCTTGAAGCATTTGTGAAGCTTCTGAATCTGCTTCCCAACCATTCATCTCTGCAAACTCACCCTCAAGTTCAGCAGCTTTTTCTCCATCTGCATCTGTAAAATCTTCTTTTGCATAAAGCGCATCTTTTTCTTGCATAATCTCATAAAGACGTGCATTACCCATAATAACAGTTTGAAGTACTTCGCAGTCATCATATCTGTAGTGATCTTGCTTTAAGACAGACATTCTCATTTTTGGAGGAATAGAGATTTCCCCTGTTGATGAATCAAGTTCACCCGATAGAATTCTAAGGAAAGTTGATTTTCCTGCACCATTTGCTCCAATGAGTCCATAACAATTTCCTGGTACGAATTTGAGGTTTACATCATTAAAGAGTTTTGACCCGCCAAATGACAAGCTAACATTTGATACTGTAATCATATTTCAATCATCCTTTATTTCAATGTAGTATATTTTATTTAACCTATGCATTATAACATACTCTTATACAAATTGAAAAGGATAAGTCTATTCGTTATTTGCTTTTACCCAATGTGTTCCACAATATGTTGATTGATTTCATTTCTAAGATTTAAGATATAGCTTGCTGTACGTGGATAGCTACTAAATGTAATTGGTTCTGCACCATTTTTCTCAATCAGTGCCATTACATACTCTTTAGATGTTAACGTCTCAAGATATTCCATCGCTCGTAAATCTTGGAGTGCATCTCTTAACACTTTCATACGAATTGAACTAATTGGACCTTCCTCACCTGGGTAAACTAAGAATGAATCACCCGATGGGAATGCAGCACCTGCATCTGTTACCTTAAATGGATCGATGGCATACTTTGAGAACTGTACGTTCCAGAAATTATAACCCCAATGTAAAAATCCTTCCATATCGTATTTGAAAAGTTGGGTTGCTAAGATGCGATTACGGCTGCTTGGCATTGACATAAAGCGGTTACTAACATCTGTGCATTGCGCACAGCAATAGTAGGTCCATAAGTCCTTAACACCCTCTTCAATGAAAGTATGCACATGGTCATTTGATGGGATTGGTTTGGCTATTGCCCCACTACGATAGAAATCAATATCCGAAAGTGCATCAATAATCGGGAAATCAGCAATAAGATCTTTGATCATATCTTTAGCCTTTTTGTAATCCTCTAAGTGGTGGAGACTAGGCTCATCTGAAATGTGGAAATAGCAACGTTTTTCCATACCATGCTTTTTGATGACTTCAATAAGCTGTGGTAAGAATGTTTGTAAAAACGCTCTGTAAGCATCACCTGTAGCCGAATCATTCCATCCAAAAATTTGCTTGTATGTACCATCCACAGTTGCCATAATTTTAGGAATAGCTGTAGCACCCCATTGTGTGAAAAGATGTGACATCTCTAAGTAAGTGACACCTGCATTTTTACAGATTGTAATCCAACGTTCTAATTTTTCAAATCCAAAAGTATAAACACCTGATTCAGCTGCAACATCCACAAGCTGTACAGTTGTTCTTTCCCCACCTACTTCGGTATCTAATGGCGGTGTAAAGAGTGGTGTCAGAATCATATTAATCCCATGATCTGCTGCAGTCTGAATATACTGCTCTACGCGAGTCCAATGTGCATCTGAAAAAACAGGTACATTGTAGTAGTTACTTAAACAATCCACATGGAACCACTCTGTATGGATTAACTTTTGTTCTGGAAGGTTACCTTCTAAAATTTTAATATAGTGCTCTGTTTGTGCAACCACATCACCCTGCCCATTTTTAAAACTTACAGTGATTGGAAAAGTTCCAGAAATATTTTCAGGTACTTGCCCTACTTCTACCCAAAGTGCACGCCACTGACGTGGTAAAATTTTTACCATGCCTCCTTCAAGCGGCATTAATGGATCAGGAAATAACCCTGGCTCTTTCGTAATATAATCATCATCTCCATGTTGATATGCCGGAAACTCCGAAGGCACTAGCCCGACACGGTTTAGTGTAATATAATCTTCTAATGGTGAAGTGACCTCTACCTTAAGATATTGATAAAAATAAGGTGTTGTTGGCTCCCCTTTATATGCTACTTGGAAAGCATAGCTTTCATTTTGAAAGCGAGATGCGATCCCATCCACTTCTGTTGTTAATTCATAGTTTGTAAATACTTTTTCCAGTGACGAAATACTTTTAACTTGGATGCTCATGTTATCCCCCATGCATTCTAATAATTTTACTTGATTATTGTATCATTTTTTACTGAAAAAATCACCATTTTAAAGTAAAATTTTTATCCTTTTATTGTATTTGCGTTATCTCTTCATAAATCAATAAACACTTGCAACAAAAGTTATGACATTATATAATCAAATCAGACAGTTCGTAAGCCTCCTGTCTATAAATAAAACTAAGGTAAAGGAGAATAAACGATGCAATTTAAAACAAAAAGGATGGTGAAAGTTGCACTTGTTGCTGCCCTATATGCCACACTCACTGTGGCACTTGCACCTATAAGCTACGGAAGCCTTCAATTTCGGGTTGCTGAAGTTCTGGTTCTACTCGCATTCTTTGACCCATTCTATATAGGTGGACTTACACTCGGATGTCTCATTGCCAATTTACTAGGCCCTAACGGCCTAATGGATGTAGTCTTTGGAACAATTGCTACCTTTATAAGTGTATCTGCAGTAAACCTTACGGGCAAAATGCTAGGCCAATCTAAATGGAGTCTTGCACTTGCCTCATTATGGCCCACTTTATGTAATGGGCTCATTATCGGTTGGATGCTCCATGCACTCTTTGGTCTGCCACTTATGCTTACAATACTCGAAGTTGCTATGGGCGAGTTTGTAGTTGTAAGCGTGGTCGGCATTCCGCTTTTCATAGCAATTATGCAATCTTTCAAACATCTTTTAACTGCACATAAACAGTAATAAAAAAGGGGAAAAGTAAAACACTTTTCCCCTTTTTTATTACTTCTTCGTTTCAATAAGTGGTTTATGGCAAAACCACCAATCATAGCATTTAGGACAAGTCTCACAACTATTCCAACCCTCTCGTTCCTGCGCTGTTTGAATATCTCGTGGTGGTGGAATAATTACCTCACTACCAATCAGATCATTGTTTGGCCAATCTGCAGGAGTAGCTACTGCATTTTTGTCTGCAACTTGTAATGCAAGAAGTGCGCGTAAGATCTCATCCATATTACGTCCTATTTCTTGAGGATAGTATAGGATCATACGAATTATACTATTAGGATCTACGATAAAGACAGCACGTACAGTCTGAGAACCTTTATTAGGATGAATCATCCCTAATTTTTTTGCCACCTCCCCGCTAGCATCGGCAATGACTGGAAACGGGACCTTCACACCCAAATTCTCCTCAATCCATTGTAACCATTTCATATGCGCAAAAACTTGATCAATAGATAATCCAATGAGCTCTGTTCCGAGTTCCTGATATTTATTAAAATCCTTTGAGAATGCCACAAATTCAGTAGTACATACGGGTGTAAAATCACCTGGATGACTAAAAAGAACAAACCATTTCCCTTTGTAATCATCAGGTAATTTCTTCACTCCCTGCGTAGTCTGTACAATCATATCTGGAAAACGATCGCCAATAAGAGGCATGGTTATAGCTTCCACCTTGATCAGCTCCTTTAGGCTATTTTTATTTTACTATATGCTTACACCAACTCGTCATATACCAATAATTATGCCTAGACAAAAGAACGTATGTTCTATATGATGGAAAGGGGGTGATGTTATGAATTTGACTACTAAACTTGAAATTCTATCTGGTGCAGCAAAATACGATGTTTCATGCTCTTCTTCAGGTTCATCACGCAATTCAAAAAAAGGACAACTAGGATCAACTTCTAGTGGCGGGATCTGCCATTCTTTTACACCCGATGGGCGATGTATCTCTCTACTCAAAATTTTACTCACTAATTATTGTATTTATGACTGTACTTATTGTATCAATCGCAAATCGAACGATATATCACGTGCGGCTTTCACCGTAGATGAAATTGTAGAACTCACCATGAATTTTTATAGACGCAACTATATTGAAGGTCTCTTTTTAAGTTCGGCAGTTATTATATCACCCGATCATACAATGGAGCTCTTGACACATGTCGTCTCAAAATTAAGATTAATTCACGGTTTTAGGGGTTACATCCATGTCAAAGCTATTCCTGGTGCTAGTCAAGAACTCATTACAACTTGTGGACAATATGCCGATCGTATGAGTGTGAATCTCGAGCTCCCTTCTGCTTCTTCACTCAAACTTCTGGCTCCTGATAAAGATCCAAAAGAGATTTTTAAGCCTATGTCACTTATTCACGCGGGCATTGCAGAGCACCATTCCCTGCAGAAATCTTTCCATAATGCCCCGCTTTTCGTTCCTGGTGGCCAAAGCACCCAACTTATTGTGGGTGCCTCTCCAGAAACAGATTTAAGCATCTTATCGCTTTCAGAAAAGCTTTATCAAAAATATGATCTTAAACGTGTTTACTACTCTGCCTATGTTCCAGTCAATACGCATCAAAATTTGCCATCACTTATTAGTCCACCTACTCTGCGTGAGCATAGACTCTACCAAAGTGATTGGTTACTTCGTCTCTATGGTTTTAAGGCCAACGAGCTCTTGGATGAAGCAGAACCGTCCCTAGATATCAATTTTGATCCCAAGACTAACTGGGCACTCCGTCATATGGATCATTTCCCACTGGAGATCAATACCGCACCCTATGAAATGCTCATTCGTATTCCTGGCATTGGCATGCGTGGTGCAAAAAAAATTGTAAGTGCAAGACGGCTAGCATCGCTTACATTTGAGGACCTCATTAAACTTCGAATTGTACTAAAACGTGCTCAGTATTTTATTCTTTGTAAAGGCAAATATCATGGAAGTGTCGATTGTGAGGCTTCACACATTCGCAATGTACTCATGCCTATTGTCGATCTCAATATCATTGATCAACCAAGCAGACAGTTAGATCTCTTTGATCACCTGTCACAACGTGTTCCTATTACAGACAAAACCTATTTGCTGAGCGATGCACCCTCTGCATTAAATGGCGAACTTTAGGAGGCTATATGAAAACATACCTTTATGATGGAAGCTTTCCTGGACTTTTGACTGCTATTTTTTATGCCTATTCAAATAGAGCACCAACACAAGTTGTGATGCAAGACCATTATCATTATAATCTCCTGGATGAAACAGTTGAGGTAACTACAGAAGAAGCTAAGTTCGAGCGCGTCTATGCTAGTCTTTTGAATAAACTTTCTAGAGATACACTCAAGATTGTATACTACCTGTATCTGAGTGAAGACCCCTCTCATGGTACACTCATTCTGGATTATCTTAGACTCTGCTATCGTTATGGCCTTGATATTAACCTTGCAAAAAATAATGAAACCATTATCGCTGTTGATGCACTTTATCGAAAAGTCTCTTTAGAAGTACATCGTCTTTATGGTTTTGTAAGATTCAAAGAAATAGGCCCCCTGACTTTTTATAGTAGTATCGAGCCTGACTATCAGGTTTTGTCATTGATTGCAAACCACTTTATCACACGTTTTTCAGATCAGAATTTTATAATCCATGATTTACGCCGCCATATGGCGCTCGTTTATAATCAGCAAGATTATTACCTTCAAGAGATCCCACAAACATTTTATACACAAATTTCTGGTCAACTTAAAAATGATGGTTTTGAGGATCTTTTCAAAACATTCTATTATCATACTGCTATTATGGAGCGTAAAAATCAACGTCAACAACTTCGTTATATGCCACGTCGGTATTGGAAGCATTTAGTTGAGTTGCAATAAATAAAAAGAAGTACTTCTCCCAAAGAAGTACTTCTTTTTATTTATTATTTTGCCTCATAGATGAGCTGCTTCATGCATTTTGCAACGCCATCTTCATTATGTCCTCCAATAACTGCTGTAGCAATCTCTTTGAGTTCTGAAACAGCATTGGCTACAGCATACCCTTGATCTGCACACTCAAACATATGCATGTCATTAAGATTATCGCCAAAACATATGACACGTTCAAATCCATAGCGTTGCTTAAGCTTTTTGATTGCATTTGCTTTAGACACATTATGGCTATAAATTTCAAGATAATATGCCTTCGTATAAACATCTGAATAAAATACCATACTAATTTCTTTAAAGTGTGAAATGGCATTTACAATTTTTTGAATGTTTTCTTTATCATCCATGATCGTGATATAGGCTACCCTTCCTTCTTTAGGAACAGGCCCTTCTATAAAGAGCTTCTGGGCCTTATTCTTACGTTCCTCATAAAATTCAATTTCAAATGGATTGGTAAGTTGCTTATGGTATGCACAGATTTGATGATCATCAATACAGTATACAAATCCGCCCCCACCTACCCCGGCGATTGTTTCGATGAGTTGCTCGCGTATAGCTTCATCAATATATTCAACATCTACATAAGTTGCAGTTTTTAAATCATAAATAGCAGTCCCATTCATTACAACAATAGGTTCCTTAATCTTTAACTCATTTAATAGTTCAGTAACCGTAGCAGGTGTACGTGCTGTTGCTACGGAAAAATGTATGCCTTCACTAATTAATGTGTTAAGTGTTTCTTTTGTGTATTGGGTCACTAATTTATCTGAAGTTAATAAGGTACCATCTAAATCTGTGATATACAAAGTTTTTTGTGTCATGATGCATCCCACTTTCTGTCATAAAGAATAGGTATTTATTATAGCAACTCACGCCCTATTAGGCTATACTAATTTGGTTTTTTTATTGAAAAAAAACATTGGAAATGATAGACTACAAAGAAAATACTTTAATAAGGAAGAGAATTTATGACACAACTACTCTTAAAATTATTTGTGAAAAATTCACATGATATACGTAATCCCCATGTTCGCACCCAATATGGTCAACTTGCAGGAAGTGTCGGCATTATTTGTAACCTGTTATTATTTGTTGCAAAACTTGCCATCGGGCTTCTTTTTAATGTCATCTCTATTACAGCCGATGCCATCAATAATCTATCTGATGCAGGTTCTTCTATTATGACTCTCATAGGCTTTAAGATTGCTAGCAAGCCAGCAGATGAAGATCATCCTTTTGGTCACGCTCGTGTAGAATATATCTCAGGACTTATCGTTGCCTTTTTAATCCTCAACATTGGGATCCAGTTGATACAATCATCTATCAACAAAATTCTCCATCCCGAGTCTGCAGGATTTAGTCTTGCTATTGCCATTGTACTAGTCCTTTCAGTACTCATGAAGTTATGGATGGCAGCCTTTAATTCACAGCTTGGTAAAGCAATTCATTCTACAACATTAAAAGCTACCGCTATGGATAGTCTAAGTGACGTGATCTCTACCTCAGCTGTTCTAGTTGCACTCATTACAGAACGCCTAACAGGGTGGAAGCTTGATGGCTATATGGGACTACTTGTTGCACTCTTTATCATCTATTCAGGAATCAAAGTGATCAAAGAGACGATTAGCCCACTATTAGGTGAAGCACCTACTCAAGATCTAGTGACCGAAGTGGAAACCAAAATATCTGGTTATGAAGGTGTTCTTGGTTTACACGATCTTATGATTCATAATTACGGACCTGAGCGCTGTTTTGCTTCTGTCCATGTAGAAGTAGATGCTGCTGAAGATATTATGCTTAGTCACGACCTTATAGACCAGATTGAACGTGATTTTTTGGAAGAGCAAGGCATCCACTTAGTCATTCATCTGGATCCTATTGTAACAGATGATGAAATCCTTAATTTACTTCGCTCTCTTACTCTAGAAAAAGTTAAAGAGGTTGCTTCTACCCTATCTATTCATGATTTTAGAGCTGTAAAAGGTGCGACACATACAAATCTTATTTTTGACGTCACAGTACCCCATGATTTTAATCTGTCAGACAAGGAAGTAGCTTATGCTATTGATCAGGCACTTAAAACGGTAGACCCCAATCTCTACACCGTCATTACTATTGATCATAACTATATTTCTACTATTCATCATAAATAGAAAAGAGGTGAACCACATGGTTCACCTCTTTTCTATTGGAGTACCCCAATCCAATGCATACTCTCATCTGGTTCGAATGGTGCTTTTGCAAAACTACCATATTGTGCAATCACTTGCATCCCATTTCCCTGCGCCATTTCTACCATTTTTTCCCAGGAAATAGGAAGCAGTGGTACTGTATTCTCCAAAACATTTCCTTGTACATCTAATTTTGTATGAAATAAAAGTTTATCCTCTATCGCCTCATAGTTCCTAAAGAAAGCTAATCCTGCTTGTGGGTTTTTAATCTCTGGCAATTGAGAAATGCCTTTTTTTAAGATTCTGTGATAGTTGATAATCTGTAGGACTACCTTACCATTTGCCTTAAGAAGCTTTGGTAAATAGGCCATAAACTGTTGCACCTCACCGTAATTTCCTAGGTGGACTAGCGAATTACCTATACAGAAAACACCATCAAATTGGCCTGTAATATGTTCAGATAGCGCTAACATACTACAGGTCAATGTGGCTAAAGAAACACCTCTCGTTTCAGCATCTTCTGTTGCAATTTGAATCATTCCTGGTGTTTGGTCAACAGCAGTCACACCATATCCACTTTCTGCAAGTGCAATTGCCTGGATACCTGTACCACAGGCAATATCTAGCACCTCTTTTGGTACGTCCCCAAAAGTCTCTTTGAGAAAAACAATTTGCTCCTCAGATAACGGAAAAATATCTTGATAGTGTTTTGATAATTCCTCATAGAATTTCATATGCTTCACCTCATTTATGACATCTCATATCATTAGGTAACTTTCCCAAAACAGGTCTTCTTAATCCCTAATCAATAGGTTTAATCTCCGGTTTAACAACTTTTAGATGATAAAGACCATTTTCGCTAAATTCTGTTTCATACTCATCCTCTAGTTTTAATTGCAACTTATTCAGCTCACTTTTCGCCATCTCTGGGTCTTCATCTGTCAAAATACTTAGCGCATCTCTTCTTGCCATACGTAGTGTCAACTCTTCCCAAAACACTTGATCCTCATACGCATCAATATACTGTGTAAATTCCCCATTTTCATAAGTATGTGTTGGCATATATTCTTCATATTCTTCATCGTATGCTACAAGATCTTCAATTCCAAAACTGTTTGCCATAGCAAAAATCTTTTGTTCCATCTCTGCATGCGCCTCGATACGCTCTTCTTTACTTCTCATCCCATTGATGAGGAGATTCCCTGCATATACTAAGTCTAATAGTGCCTTAAATTCTTCCTTCGTACATTCGATTTTCATAGTCATTCCTCCAAGTGTAGTTTTATTTATTATACACCTTTTTAGCCTATTCTTAAACTAAATTCGACTTTCATAAGTCAAGTAAGGCCAAAAGTTCTAGTGGATGATGGATAACGGTATTGGCGCCACTACTGCGTAGCTCCTCTACGTCTCTAAATCCCCATGTCACACCCACAGCCTTTATGCCCGCCGCTGTTGCAGTTTTCATATCTATATTACTATCTCCTACAAAAAGACATTCCTCTACGGAAAATCCTAATTTTTCAATTGCTTGCAACACCCCTTTAGGATCAGGTTTTGGCGGAATTTCCTCACTCTGTCCAATCACCAAATCGATGTAGCCTTCAAGTAATACTTTAACTAACGCTTCTGCATAATCATGTGGTTTATTGGTAACCACTGCCGTTGTAATACCTTTTGTTTTCAGTGCAGTTAAAGTAGATTCTATCCCTTCATAGGGTTTAGTATGTACGCTATGATGTGCTTCATAATACGTATCAAATAATTGACGTGCATATGCAGTCGCATCTTGGGAATCTGCAAATTCACCCAAAGCTCTCTGGACAAGTTTTGCTACACCATTTCCTACAAAGTAGCGATAGGCTGACACAGGGTGTATTGGCAGACCTAGTTGTTCTAAACTATAGTTCATCGCTATTGCAAGATCATCTAAACTATTAATAAGTGTCCCGTCTAAATCAAATAAAATTAATTTTATCACGTATTTGCCTCCATATTTATTCAATGCCTTCATGATAAAGGAAGTTGTAGTTTATACCCATATACTACAACTTCCTTTATCCTTTATCCTTTATCATTTACCTACTATTTTGTATCAGGTGGTTTAATCCCAGCTTTTGATGAAATATGACCTTTTGTATTGCCTGTTTTCGGATCACTTGCTGTATGACATCCTTTAGTTTTTTTACAACTCATGAGAATACTCCTTTCAATCAAAGATATGATGTTAGTATATCCTATGAATCATCCCTTTACTCATAGATGCTGACTTGGATCTTTTGGTCTCAGTGCTAATGTTGGCAAATGGATATTGCGCCTCACAGCAATGAGACGAATGATAATAATCATAGCAGCACTACTGTAGAGTGATACCAACTTTGATATACCACCTTGTAGCATATAACAGTACATTACAGCCCCAAGGATTGAGGCCACTGCATAAATTTCTTTCTTTAAGATAACGGGTGTACGATTTGCAAGAACATCTCTTAAAACCCCACCACCTACTCCAGTCATCACCCCTACAAAGCTACACAAGAAAATATTTCCTCCAAATCCAGCTCCAATTGATACATTGGCACCCACTACGGTAAAAATACCTAATCCAATCGCATCTAGCACAGTCATACTCTTCAAAATATAACCATAGTATTTGGACCCTACTAATTTGACAAAGTAACGGTAGACTACGATAAACACACCACATGTGATGACTGCTACAAGGCAATACGTTGGGTTAATGAATAATGCTGGTGGCGTTTTACCTAATATCAAATCCCGAAACATCCCACCACCTACCGCCGTGGTAACACCTAGTACAATCATTCCTAATATATCTAGTTTGCGTTCAACTGCTACAAGGCTACCCTGTAATGCAAAAATAATCGTCCCAATAATTTCAAAATAGAATATACCATCCATTTTTTCTATACTCCTCTTGCGCTTAGTACTTGTATTATTTTTTCTGTTGTTAGCGGCCTGCTCATAAGATAACCTTGAATCAGTTCTCCCCCGTATAGCTCTACATAACACCGCTCCTCTTCTGTTTCAACACCCTCTACAATGCAGCCCATGTCTAACTGCTTGATCATTCTTATGATAGACGCAAATACAATTCTTGATTTACTATTTTGTTTAAGTTCCCCTAAAAAGCTCCGATCAAGTTTTACCACATCAATTGCAACATGGCTCAAATACGATAACGATGAATACCCTGTCCCAAAATCATCTAGGAGAATCTTACAACCTAGCTGACGTAAGCTCTGCAGGATTATCTGTGTCCGATCATAATCCTCTATCAACATGGACTCTACAATTTCGAAATGTAAGTGCTCAGGGTCAATACTATACTGATATGCATATCTTTTAATATGTTCTACCAGATGTATATCTCTCAATTGTTGTACAGAAAGATTAACAGAAACATAGCCTAATCTCATATTCTGATCCCTTAAGCACCGTAGCAATTTGCATGCCTCTTCTATACAAAAATAACCTATTTCATTCATCAGATAATTTTCTTCCGCAAGGGGAATGAATTTACTAGGTCCAATCGTATTACCAGCCAAATCCCTCATACGTAGTAATAACTCAACACCTTTAATAGCATCATGCTTAAGCTCATAAATTGGTTGAAAAACTACATAGAGAGATTGTCTTAGATTATAACTTTGAAGAAGTCTTAAAATTTCTGCTTTTTCTCTCATCGTATCATACATGGCCTCTTCATACCATAGGAGTTGATTACGATTATGTGCCCTAGCAATATCAAGTGCAATCGTCGCTTTCTGATGGATACGCCTGATGTTTGTTTCATTATCATCACAATTGACAACCCCCATACTCATGGATAGTGGTATAAGACTGCCATTGCGGTTAAAGCCTCTCTCCACATATTCTTTGATTCTCTCTAGATAGGCAACTACAGCCTGAAGATTTTCTTCATGACCGATCAACATCACCACTTCATCCCTATGTATACGTCCAATCGTTTTATCAAGTACCGGTTCAACTGTATTATGGAGAATCCCCGATACGTAAATAATTAGTTCATCCCCCAATTCATACCCATAACTTTTATTCACCTGCTCAAATCCATCTATTTTTGCAACAACATATACAAATCGATACTTTGAATTAACGAGATGTTCTTTCAAAAGCTTGGTGCTATACTTACAGAATTCATCTTTATTCATAAATCCCGTGAGACTGTCTCTTCCTTC
>JBOFIR010000195.1:0-2537 GCA_051650265.1 Cellulosilyticaceae bacterium | reverse complement strand
ATGGAAAATGGCTCAGTGATTACCAAGATAGAACAGTGGTCTTGGCACCTTCACTGACACGGGAAAATATAATAGAAGCTTTTAAAGCACGAAGAGTCTATGCCGTTCAAGATAGACATATCCAAATCGAATTTAGTATAAATGACCAAATCATGGGGAGCACACTCAGTGCAGAAGAAAAAACTTATCATATTAAAGTAGAAGTGCTTCATAAAAGTCCAGAAGAAGGCAAGCCTTTTGAACGTGTTGAATTGATTTCAGATGGTGGAATGGTAGTAGCACTTAATGAAGAAAAAAGTTTTCATATCAAGTGGGACCTGATACTTCAAAGTGAAGAGGCAAGATATTTCTTTATAAGAGTAGTCAATGAAGCTGGCAAAAGAGCCTGGACAGCACCGATCTGGACAGGAAGAGCGCCAAAAGCAGAGAAAACCTATGAAAAAGGTACACGCATACCATTTGAACAAATAACTATAGCAAGCCAATCTTCTGAGCAAGAGCAAGCTAAAGCTATAGAAATCCTAAATAAAGATACAATGACTTATTGGGAGTCCGAGGAAACAAGTGGTCAAATCATCCTCGACTTGGGAGCAAGTAAAGAAATAGTAGGAATAGGCTATAGAAAAAATTACATTCCTTACGAAGATAGCAAAGCCCTTGCCAAACTCATGGATCACTATGAATATGCTGTCAGTGAAACATTGGAGGGAGAAGAGCAAGTTGTAGCCAGTGGACGTGTCAGAAACTATGGCAAAGAACATTATAGAGGGTTTGAGAAAGTAAAAGCAAGATATATCAAAATTAGAGCGCTTGATGCTGTTGAAAAAGGAACAGTAGCGATAGGAAATATTTATATTTACGAGGCATAAAGAAGGGGAGAATAAAATGTCAGAGTTATTTCAAGTAGGGTTATTTGATGAATTAGAGGCGATTTATCCAGATACAAAGGGGAATGAAGGCGAGAAAGTTTATAAAGTGAGTGCAGCATCAGGGACTTATGCGGGTGTACATATGGTGGTGTCCGGATTAAAAGCAGGACAAATCGTAAGTGTAGAGGCAAAAGGGCCTCATGGGAGATATAAGTTTTTTGAAATGATTGCTGTACCGGTAGAAGAAAATTCAGGATTAGTGGCTAGAACAGAATTATATGATGGCAAATACAATCCACATGTAATTCGCAGAGCACCTTTTATGATTTATGAAGTCCTTAGACCTATTCGTAATATGATCGTGAGTCAGGGAGAAAATGTAGCAA
The DNA here is from genome assembly GCA_051650265.1 of Cellulosilyticaceae bacterium. Taxonomy (GTDB): domain Bacteria; phylum Bacillota; class Clostridia; order Lachnospirales; family Cellulosilyticaceae; genus JBOFEH01. The sequence goes on along the minus strand of JBOFIR010000195.1, from coordinate 1,282 downwards.
TAGCTTTTAGAGAGCAAGTCAAAACAGAAGAGCATGTAGAAGAAAAATGGGAAATCTATGTAACTGTAGATGGCATGACACAAAAATTAACGTTTATTGTAGGAGCAAGTGCAGTAGTTATCCCGCCAAGTAGCGAAGAGACACATAAATATGTGAACTGGATTAACTTTGACCATATAGCAACTTATCACAAAGTAGCCATGTGGTCACCTCAGTGGGAACGCATCACATTAGATTATCTCAAACTTGCACGTTATGCAAGACAAAATATTCTCTGGCTACCAGCAGGAAACTATGTGGAGCTGGGAGAAGATGGGAAGCTAGTACTCAATACGAAAAAACTAGATACACTCATTAAATTAGCAGACAAAGCAGGATTATACTGGCTAAATGGATCAAGTCTAAGCAGTAGAAAAGATGAGGAATGGTTCGCTACAGCAGCAACAATTATGCTCACTGGCAAAACGATGCCAGGAGAGGGAGAAGAAGATTTAAAATGTATTACAGCTCAGCTTTATGCGTATATAAAGGAAAAAGGACTACAAGAAAGATGGATCCAAAGCTTCTTTGATGAGCCCGTGGATGAGTGTGGAAAACTCTATCAAACAGGCGCATCTATCATCAGGGAAACTATGCCAGGCATAAAAATTCTAGAAGCCAATAAAGCCACTGAACCATTAGTAGGTGCATTAGATATTTGGTGCCCCACTGTAGACTTCTATGAAACCTACTTAGATTTCTACAAAGAAAGAGTAGAAAAAGGGGAAGAAGTATGGGTGTATACTTGCCTAGAACCTACAGGACCTTACCTCAATCGATTATTAGACATGGAGAGACTAAGACCTGTACTGCTTGAATGGGTAAACAGCCTGTATCCAGTGACAGGGTTCTTACACTGGGGAGGTAACTGGTTTGCAGTTGATCCATACAAGCAATCTTGTGTATGCATGGGGCAAGAATCTTATACAAACTTTGAAATCAACTATAGTGCACAGCTCCCAGCAGGAGACTGCGGTGTGATCTACCCAGGAGATTTTATGGGGCTATCTACTACGAGATTAGAAGCACATAGAATAGGATTTGAAGATTTATATCTGATTGAGAAGATTAAAGAAAAAGATGCGACAAGAGCAAGGGAAATCGTAGAAATAATCGCAAGAGGCTACAAAGATTATGAGACAGATATCAAACTTTATAGAGAAGTGAAGAAAATATTAATTGAAGAAGTAGAAAATACATGTAATTGTACTGGAAACGAATAGTAATTTGAATAAGTGAGAAG
>JBOFIR010000194.1:0-12072 GCA_051650265.1 Cellulosilyticaceae bacterium | reverse complement strand
GATACCAAAGAAAGTATGGTAGAAATAAGAGATTTTGTAGCGCAAGCAGGGTATGAGATTCCTATTGAATTGTTACCATTTCATAGGATGGGGTCTACAAAATATGAAGCATTGGACATGGTATACCAAGCAGAGCAGATGGCGGTCCCATCACCAGAGCGAATGAAAGAACTACAAAAAATAGTCAATGGAGAAGGTTAGATAGGGGGGAAGGAAATGGCACAGCCAACACACAGTGAGCAAATGATACAAAGATGTAAAGAAAGAGGAATGAATCCACCACAAGCACACTTTATGTACGATTATCATCAAGCAATTTTGGGAACATATGCAGCGTTACCTAAATGGGAAAAACTTGCGCGTGCTATGCAATATGCAATCGTTAATCAAGAAGTCTATGTTGAACCTGAGGATCAGCTTATAGGTAGGGTATACCATCTTAATCAAAAGCCAGTGGAGACGTATGCACCAGATGCAGATTGGATGACAAAGCCGATCAATGAGGTTGTGCAGCTTTTTGAGGGGTATGATGAAATGGGGGATGCTCAGCTTTTCTCAAAATGGGCTGGTGTGGGGCATATCGCATGGTTGTGGGATCGGATTCTGAAACTAGGCGTATCAGGAATACGTAAGCTCTATAGTGATGCACTTACAAACGCAAAGGATGAAAAAGCAGTAGAATTCTATCAGGGGGTATTGATACTTCTAGATGCTATGACTCAGTGGAATGATAAGCATGTGATGAGACTAGAGGCAATGGGGATGACACAGATGGCTCAGATCTGTAGACATGTACCAGAGCACCCTGCTACGACTTTTCATGAAGCTGTGCAAGCGTATTTTATGCAGCATATTATAGTCATGAGTGAGAATCCTTTTGGGGGAAATAGCCCGGGGAGGCTAGATTATTACTTGTGGCCATATCTTGAGAGGGATCTAGAGGCGGGGACATGTACGCTTGATCAGGCAAGGGCATTAATAGATGAATTATTCTTAAGACTAGATGAGCGTATTCATACGGCGGATGGATGGGGAGAAACGCTTAGCCTAGGCGGGTCACATGCGGATGGTACATCAGCTATCAATCCATTATCTTATATCATGGTTGAGTCTATAATGGATCTTAATATTACGCATCCTTTAGTGTACATTCGTCTCCCAGAAAATCCGCCTCAAGCGTTTGTTGCATTATGTGAGAATTACTTAAAGAACGGCAATAACAGAGCACAGGTACTAGGAGATCGTGGAATTATCAAAGCACTTATGAGAGCGAATGTGCCTTATGAGGATGCGGCGGAGTATGTGTGTGGCGGATGCATGGAAGTATCTCCAATGGGGATGAGCAGTGATTATATTTTCAATGGGTTTCATAATATTCCTAAATTTGTAGAGTTGGCTATTACAGGCGGCAAATGTCTCAAGTCTGGTAGACAGTTGGAATCTGTACACTTTAAAGGATTGATGCATTATCGAGATTTTGAAAGTTTTTACCAAGATTTTGAAAAGGAGCTTGTGCGTATTTTTCATATTTTCTTTAAGGTACAAGATATTTTTAGTGAAGAAGCAGAGGTCTCAAGGCCGTCATATCTGCTATCTAGTATGATTGATGACTGCCTCGCCAAAGGAAGGAATATGCACGGAGGTGGTGCTAGATATCATACGTATGGCAGTGCACCTATTGGTATACCTAATGCAGCAGATGCGCTTTTTGCAGTCAAGAAAGCTGTCTTTGATGAAGGATTTTGTACTGCTCAAGAACTGATTCAAATGCTAGAAGCTAATTTTGAAGGCTACGAGGCTGTGCGATTAAGATTGAAGGGATTGCCTAAGTATGGTGAGCAAAATGAAGAAGCTGATGCCATGGCAAGAAGAGTTATTCTTTCTGTAGATCAGGCTTATCATACCTACATCAATCGTTGGGGTGGTGGTGCTGTACCAGTAGTCTTAACTTTTGTATGGGCGCCAGTCGTAGGGGGGATTCTAGGTGCGACTGCTGATGGAAACTATGCAGGCAAACCTGTTGCACATGGTTTGACACCACAGTCCTGTGCAATGTCCAAAGGAATTACTACAGCTATGGGATCTGTACTGGAGATGCCTATGGAGGTATTTGGTGGTGGTGCATCGACTATGTGGGATTTTGACCCTACATGGGCAAGTGAGGAACTCCTTGGGCAGATCCTTATGACATTTATTGAAGGTGGTGGTCAGATTTTCCAAGGGAATGTCATAGAGGTGAATGAATTGCTAGAGGCTCAGAAAAACCCAGAGGAATATCGTCATTTGATTGTAAGGGTAGGCGGTTATTCAGCCAGATTTGTAACTTTAGATAAAGCAGTACAAGATGATATTATTTTAAGGTACAGACATCATTATTAGATAGCTAGGACTAAAAAGCCCATTAAAGCAGGGAAAGATTGACTCTGTTTTAATGGGCTTTTTAGAATAACGCTAGACAGTATACGATTCTTTAATATATTATAAAAACCAAGCAATAAAAATGTTATATTAGGGGAATAAAATGATGCACGAACAAAAATTTTATAAAAAATATCTTCAAGAACTCTATGTTAACCTGCAAAGGGCAACTATTACCCAGTGCAGTCCACAGTGGGAAGGGCATGACTATACACCCACCTTTAGTAGTATAGGCCTAATCTGTGAGGGGGAAGGCTGGATTAAGGTCAATGATACACTGATGTGGCCTCGTGTCGATCAGATGTATCTCTTGCCGGCACATACACAGCAGTCTTATGCAACTGATGTGGTTCATAGCTATACGAAGTATTACTGTCACTTTGATGTGAAGTGTAGCGACATGAACTTATTTGATTTGATTAAGTTACCGCTATGTATTACACTAACAGATTCAAAAGAGGCAAAGAGACTCTTTGAGCAGATGATTACTTGTCTAGAAAGTGGTGTAATTCAGGATGCATTGCGTGCAAATTTATTGATGTTGGAGCTACTCATTTATTATATAGAGCACTGTCCTGAGGATTCTGCTCAGTGGGTGTATAAGCAGTTGAATACACCTCTGAGCAGCGCGCTTGATTATATCCATGAAAATCTTGATCAGCCTATATCTGTAGAAAAGTTAGGAGAGATAACAGGGTACAATCCTAGATATTTTACTAAATTATTCAAAGATACTCTAGGAACCTCACCTATTCAGTATATTAATAAAAGAAAGATTGAAAAGGCTACCCATCTTTTAACTTCCACAGGAATTAGTATAGCAGAGGTAGCCGAAGCCACAGGGTTTAATAACCAGTTTTATTTTTGTAACCTATTCAAAAAACATACTGGGCTTAGCCCTACTGATTATCGTAATGCCTATGAGACATCCTATAAGGCTACGTGAGAGATAGAGGTATCAGAAAGTATAACCAAGATTTGACAATGAAGAGCAATATTGTGTTAAAATAGGGCAACATCGGTGCTACTCTTTTGACAAAAATAAACTATAATTAAAGTTATTATATTAGTTTATCAAAGGAGAAAGTTATGTACTTTATACCAAGTCCTAAACACTTAACTTTAAAAGAAGGCCAATTCGTTATTAAAAGAAATACACAAATCATATTAGATGAGGCATGTAGTTTTGAAGATTTAGAAGCAGCCCTTGAGCTACAAAAGGCTGTAGAGGAAAAACTCGGCTTTAAATTACCTATTCACAAAAAACTAGAAGGTGACCATGTTGGCATCTCTCTTAAAAAAGGCGCATTAAGTAAAGAAGCCTATACACTGACTATTACAGATCAAGGTATTCGTATCGTAGGGGGAAGTACAACAGGTATTTTCTACGGTATTCAAACATTGATTCAAGCAATGAGACAACAAGGTGCTATCCTTACACAGTTAGAAATCGAAGATGAGCCACATTTTGCAAATCGTGGATTCTATCATGATGCAACAAGAGGAAAAGTACCAACACTTGAGACACTCAAAGTATTGGTTGACCGTGCAGCACACTACAAAATCAATCAGCTTCAATTATATGTTGAGCATACTTTTGCTTTTGAGGGTATGAGTGAAGTTTGGATGGATAAAGACCCACTTACAGCAGAAGAAATCTTAGTATTAGATGCTTACTGCCAAAAGAAACATGTGGAACTTGTGCCATCACTTTCAACTTTTGGGCACCTTTACGAAGTGTTACGTACAAAAACTTATGGTCACTTATGTGAACTTGAAAATACACAAGACGATGCTTACTCTTTTGTAGGGCGTATGGCACATCATACGCTCAATCCATTAGATGTAGGTAGTATTGCACTCGTTAAGGAGATGTTAGAACAGTTCATCCCACTCTTTAGTTCAAAGCAGTTCAATATTTGTTGTGATGAGACTTTCGACCTTGGAAAAGGACAAAGTAAAGAAGAGAAAGAACGTATTGGGATGGGTAAACTCTATACTAACTTCCTCAACCAAGTCATTGCTATTGTAAAAAGCCATGGCCGCCAAGTAATGTTCTGGGGGGATATCATTCTTCATCACCCTGAGCTACTTGAAGAGATTCCAGAAGATGTGATTTGTTTGACTTGGGATTACTGTGGGCAGCCAGGTGAGGGTGGTATTGCAACGATTGCAGCGACAGGAAAGCCACAGTATGTATGTCCAGGTGTAGGCGGATGGAGTATGCTCATGAACCTTATGGGGAATGCATTCTCAAATATCAAGCATATGGTCAATCATGGGGTAAAACATGGTGCAGTTGGTATGCTCAATACAGACTGGGGTGACTATGGGCACATCAATTTACTTGGAAGTTCTATGCCAGGGATGATCTATGGTGGTGCACTTTCATGGAATCCAGAGAGTGGTGAAAAAGCCTTTACAGAGATGTTTGAAGAAATATCGCTAGTAGAATATGGCGATCAAACAAAAACATTAGTTGCCTTACTTCATAAATTATCAGGACATCAAGCACTTGGTTGGGGAGATCTTGTACGCTACAAGGAGTTAGGTGAGTATGCAGAGCGTGAAGCAGATCAACTTGTTAGGGGCTATGAGGCAGCATGTGAGGTAGAAGAAAAGCTTATGGCTTTAGCAGGAACAATCCGCTATCCATTTGATATGGAAGAGTTCTTAGTAAGTGCACGTGCGATTCAGTTGGTACACTGTTTCTATATGGGGCGTTTGGATGAGGCACCGTTAGAAATTAATCTTGTGCAAGATTCTTATGCTCTTGCAGAAGCTTTTGAATTGTGGTTCTATGATTATGAAGAAATCTGGAGAAAACGTAATAAAGAAAGTGAACTTCGTCGTTTGCGTGAAGTGGTTCAATTCATTTGTAAGGACCTTCGTCAATAAATTGGCTGTATGTGCATATTTCAGTGGAATGAGGTTGACAATAGATAGAAGTTAAGGATAGACTATTGCTTATGAAACGATGAAAGAGGTACATTATGGAAGAATTATACGCAATGATCGAAGGAAAAATCAAAGCAGCCGGTTATACAGGAACTGCTGATGGTGAAGAAATCTACAATGAACTTTGTGACGAAATTGAAGGCAAGGAAAATGGTAGCTATATTTTCATGTCTAAAAAAGAAGACGATGTTTTCTTTGAGTATAAAATTGATGTGATGGATGAAGAATTTAATTTATCATACATTGATATCAATACACCTGATGGAAAAATCCATGTGGATTTTGATGCACAATAAGAAACAACAAAAAGGACTATCCCTGAGGATAGTTCTTTTTTTGTGGAAATAATTAGGCTGTAAAAAATAAAGAATTCATACAAAATGAATAATTATAAATAATAAATTGCAAAAATACGTGTATACATCATACAAAATATTGAAAAATGATTTAAAATAACTTGAATTGGGGTGTTTTATTTATGGATATAGTGTATAATTTAAATAATTAAACAATTTAAAATAATGGGAGGGGTTGCATGAAAAACATCAAAAAGGTATGGATAGTAGGTGCTGAAGGTAGACTTGGACGAGAAATTACAGCGCTGATTGACAAAAGAGAGGTTGAGGTATTGACCACAGACTTGGATGATGTAGATATCACGGATACACAGAGTGTGATTCGTTTTGGTGATATGAACAGGCCGGATGTCATCATCAACTGTGCAGGGTTGACATCATTGGAGCTATGCGAACAATACCCGGAGAAAGCGTATAAAGTCAATGCACTAGGGGCTAGAAATATCAGTATTTCAGCAAGAAAGACAGGTGCAAGGCTTGTACATATTTCAACAGATGATGTATTTGATGGAGAAAGTAGTAGTGCCTATAATGAATTTGATCTTCCGAGTCCACAAACTATTTATGGCAAGTCAAAGTTTGCAGGGGAACAATTTGTGAAAGAGTTTGGCCATAAGTATATGATTATTAGAAGTTCATGGATCTATGGTAAAGGGGATAACTTTGTCAATCAAATCCTAGCTTTAGCAGATCAGCAAGATAAGATCATGGTACCTGATGATCAGTTTGCATGTCCAACGAGTGCCAAGGAGCTTGCAAAACTCGTCATCTATCTGATGAATACAGCGGATTATGGGGTGTATCATGGCGCATGTGAGGGAAGTTGCAGCCGTTACGAGTTGGCGAAAGAAGTTGTGCGCTTGGCTGGAAAAAAAGTACATATTGAAGGGTGCTGCACAGAATTAGGGCATCAAGTAGGGGCAAGACCAGCCTTTACAGTACTCGATAACTTTATGCTTCGTATCTCTGGTGGCTACACCATGCCACATTGGAAAGAGGCGTTAGCAGAATATATTAAAAATCATACAAAGTAAATAAAGGAGGAGTTACATGGAAAAAACAAAGAAAAAAATAGGCGTTTCAACACAGATTTTTATTAGTCTTATCATTGGTGCTTTTGTAGGTGTTGCATTACACTACTGGGTGCCAGCAGGTTATTTCAAAGATACATTACTCATCAATGGGTTATTCTATATTGTAGGAAATGGATTTTTAAGAGGGATGCAAATGCTGGTAGTACCACTTGTGCTTTGTTCACTGATCTGTGGTGCCATGGCGATTGGAGATACCAAGAAGCTTGGTAAAGTAGGAATCAAAACAATTGTCTTTTATTTGTTAACAACAGCTATTGCGATTTCTGTAGCACTTGGAGTGGCGAAGATTATTAATCCAGGTATTGGCCTAGATATTTCCTCTATACAAGTGGCAGAAACCACCATAGCTGAAACAAAGGGTGTAGCGGATATTCTTTTGGATATTATTCCTAAAAATCCAATTGCTGCACTAGCGGAAGGCAATATGCTTCAGATTATTTTCTTTGCACTGATTATAGGGATTATCTTGGCAAAGCAAGGCGAGCGAGCTGAGACGGTAGGTAATTTCTTTAGCCAATTTAATAACATTATGATGGATATGACAATGCTTGTGATGAAAGTAGCACCAGCAGGGGTATTTTGCTTGATTGCAAAAACATTTGCAGGTATTGGGTTCGGCGCGTTTGTACCGATGCTGAAGTATATGGGGGCGGTACTTTTGGCACTTGCTATTCAATGTTTCGTCGTTTATATGCTCTTCCTCAAAGGGTTTACGGGACTTAATCCACTCACCTTTATCAAGAAGTTTGCACCAGTTATGGGATTTGCATTCTCAACAGCCACTTCAAATGCAACCATTCCTATGTCAATCAATACACTCCATAAAGAGATGGGTGTTTCGAAGAGGATCTCATCCTTTACGATTCCACTTGGTGCAACGATTAATATGGATGGGACGGCCATCATGCAAGGGGTAGCGGTTGTATTCGTTGCACAAGCATTTGGCATTACACTAGATCCGATGGACTACCTGACAGTTATTGCGACGGCAACCATGGCATCTATAGGAACAGCAGGTGTACCAGGTGTTGGCCTCGTTACTTTATCTATGGTATTTGCATCTATCGGATTACCAGTAGAAGGTATTGCACTCATTATGGGTATTGACCGTATTTTGGATATGACACGTACAGCAGTAAATATTACAGGGGATGCTGTTTGTACAACAATCATTGCACATCAAGATGAGTCTATCGACAGAGAAGTTTTTCATGAAACTCTAGCAAGCTAATCAATCAAAAGAGGGTAGCCGTAACATGAGGCTACTCTCTTTTTAAATTATTAACAAAATATTTAGAAAATAAAGACTATTTATTGACGGAGTGTGAAATTTGAAGTATGCTGAAGAGGGGGGACAATGTCACCCTTATTCACATAATGCGAAGAGATGGGGGTAATGCAATGCATCAAAAAAGAGCAAGAAGGTCTATAAGCATGGTATTGGTAGTAGTCTTACTATTTGCTATGACAATGCCGACTTTCGCGCAAACACAGGGGGCTTCAAAAGAGAATGTGCAAATCACCATACTAGGGACATCAGATCTTCATGGACGAATTTATCCATGGGACTATGCATCCGACAAAGAAGATGCTGCAGTGGGCTATGCCAAAGTAGCGACTGTAGTTAATGAAGTGCGAAAACAAAATCCAAACACAATCGTAGTAGATGCTGGAGATACGATTCAAGATAACTCAATTGAGCTGTTTCACCAAGATCCAACCAATCCAATGATTGATGCGATGAATCAAATTGGATACAATGCATGGACACTTGGGAACCATGAATTTAACTTTGGGTTAGATGTGCTTGGGCGTGCCATGAAAGGGTCAAAAGCAGCTGTTCTTGCTGGCAATATTCGTAAGGCTGATGGTTCAAGATTCGCAAAAGCCTATGAGATTGTTGAAGTAGATGGTGTGAAAGTGGCATTGATCGGGATGATCGCACCACATGTGCCAAGGTGGGAAGGCAGTACACCAGAGCACTTCAAAGGACTAACCTTTACAGATCCTTTGGTAGAAACCAAACAAGTGGTCAAGGAACTCAAGGGGAAAGTTGATGTGATGATTGGCGTGATGCATTTGGGCAAAGAGTCTGAGTATAATATGCCAAATGCAAGTATTGAAGCAATTGCTAAGGGCGTACCAGAACTGACCGCCATTGTATCAGGGCATGCCCACTCAGATATCCCAGGAGAGATGATTGGTGGGGTATTAGTTGTCGAGCCAAGTTCTAATGGCAAGAAGGTTTCTCGTATTGATCTGAATCTTGAGAAGACGGATGGTAACTGGAGTGTTGCTTCAAAAACCAGTGAGAACATTGATACTTCCAAGTATGAAGCGGATGCGAAGATGCTAGAAAGCTTCAAATATGTCCATGATAAATCTCGTGAGAATGCCAATGTTATCATTGGTAAAGTAGGCGAAGATTTTATCAAAACACCACAACTCTTACCAGGTATTCCAACGATTCAAGTGCAAGACACAGCGTTGATTGATTTGATCAACACAGTACAACTGGCTTATGCAAAGACAGATCTCTCTGCGGCAGCAGCGTTTAAGTCAGATATGAACCTTCTCAAAGGGGATTTTAAGAAGAAAGATGCTGTTAATATTTATAAGTATGATAATACCTTGATTGGTGCAAAACTTACGGGTAAAGAACTTAAAAATTATATGGAGTGGTCTGCTAAGTATTATAATCAATACCAACCAGGTGACCTGACAGTAAGTTTTAATCAAGATGTAAGAGGCTATAACTATGATATGTTTGCAGGTGTTGACTATGAGATAGATATTTCAAAGCCAGCAGGTTCACGAATCACGAAGTTGATGTTCAAAGGCAAACCTGTAACAGAGGATATGACCTTTACAATTGCAATCAACAACTATCGTTTTAGTGGTTTGGTAGCAGATGGTATCTTACGTGCAGATAGTAAAGTGTATGACTCTTACGATCTGTATGGTGATAAAGGGCGTATTCGTGATTTAATTGGTACATACATTGCTGAAAAAGGTGAGATCAAACCTGAATGTGATCAAAATTGGAAGTTAGTAGGGTATGACTTTACCTCACCACTCAAAGACCTTGTGTATGAGATGGTAAAAGCTGGTGCCATCACACTCCCTACTTCTGAAGATGGGCGTACACCAAATGTAAAAGCACTCAATGTTAATGACGCTGAGATTAAAGCATTAGAGGGGCTCAAGAAAATTGATATCTATAGTATCAACGACTTCCATGGTGCCATCAAAGAAAATGGTAAAAACGTGGGAAGTGCGAAGCTCGTCAATGAGATCAAAGTTGCTAAAGAACAGAATCCCAATACTTTATTTGTAGCAGGCGGGGACCTTTTCCAAGGAACACCAGAGTCCAATATGCTCAAAGGAGAGCCTGTTGCAGTGACACTGAAGGAAGCAGGACTCCTTGCATCTGCAATTGGTAATCATGAACTGGATTGGCAGATGAGTCTGCTGAGAGATTGGCAAAGTCAAGGTGGCTTTGAATTCTTATGTGCCAATATGTTTGATAAGGCAAGTGGCGAATTGGTCGACTTTGCAAAACCTTATAAGATTGTAGATGTGGATGGCACAAAAGTGGCCTTTATTGGCCTGATCACACCTGAAACAGCAACTGCAACCAAGCCTACGAATGTGAAAGATGTGGTTTTCAAAACACCTGAAGAAGTGTTGCCACAATATATTGAGGAAGTGAAGGCAGCTGGTGCAGACATTGTCATCGCACTTGGACATATAGGTGCAGCCCAAGATAGCAAGACAAAAGCAATTACAGGTGAAGTCGAGTCAGTTGCAAAAGTACCAGGCTTAGATGCTATTATTGCGGGTCATACACACCAATACGTAGCAGGTAAGATCGGCAATGTACCTGTAGCGATGGGTGGTTATAATGGTCGCGCGATGGCTAAAACAGTGATCTTAGTGGATCCAGTAACCAATGAAATCAAGGAAAGTTATTCATGGGTAGATGAACTTTATAAGAGAGCTGAAACGCTCAAAGCAGATGCAGCAACGCAAGTGATCGTTGATCAATATGTCAAAGACCTTGAGCCAATCACATCACAAAAGCTAGGTACAGCGGAGGTCGACCTAAGCCATGAAGGTGATGGTGCGACACTTATGGGTGAATGGGCAGCAACGATTATGAAAGAAGCAGTAGGTGCAGATGTTGCGATTCAAAATGGTGGAGGACTCAGATGTTCAATCCCTGCAGGTGCCATTACAATGGGAGATCTCTATCAATTGATGCCTTTTGACAATACACTTTATACTGTTAAATTAACAGGTAAACAGCTCAAAGCAGCTGTAGAAAATGGGATTGGTAGTCCAACATTTAGATTTGGGCAAGTGGCAGGGCTTTATGTGACGTATGACTTATCCAAGCCATATGGTAGCCGTGTGATGACTATGAGTCTAGAAAATGGGCAACCTATTCAAGATGATAAAGAGTATTTGGTAGCAACCAATGACTTTATGGCAGATGGTGGGGATAACTATGTGGTCTTTAAAGAAGGCAAAGAGCGTACCAATACCAATATCCCAATCAGAGATTTGCTTGTAGATTATATTAAGAAACACAAAACAATCAAACCACAATACAAAGGCTATCAACAACCAATTGCTCAAAATGTAGCGATGGAAATGTTTGAATTAGCAGCATAATCCAAATGATAAGTAGCGTACATCACGATGTGCGCTACTTGTTTTTTTGCTTTCGCATAATTTGAAATCGGTCGTTGCATAATAAAAAAGAGTAGAATTGACATCCTCAGAAAGGACACACAAATATGAGATATGTGGTTGTATCACCTAAAAATAAAATGATTTGTTTTGATCATGCAGGGCAGGTCGCAGAGTATTGTATGGAGAAAGATAATGATTATTTGGATCACTTTTGCGCAGATCAAGAGTTAGAATATGAAAATATGACACCTGTGGAGATTGGCTATGCGTATGCCAGTGTCGGTGCGCAGTCAGGTGGATGCCGTGTATTTGTAACAACAGAGGTGTTGAGAGCGATGAGTGCTGAAGGGGCAGAGCCGGAACTTGTTGTAGAAGCTAACGAGATGTTCAACAATCGCAGACTAAACCATGAAGTAGACTGCCCAGGCTATCTAGAAGATGTACTGAGTGTGATGACACCTATTCCAGTGGCAGGCTTATCAGGAAATGCGTATAGCTGTAACAATATCGATGGAGCCAGTGCTGAGCGAACCAATCCAGGGGTATAA
>JBOFIR010000193.1:0-2044 GCA_051650265.1 Cellulosilyticaceae bacterium | reverse complement strand
CATACGCTTCATTGATTTCAATAATCTTTTTGTTTGCAAATTCCACATAGTCATCAGGCATATGTTCTGATGCCAACTTATCCGGATGGTATTCCTTGACAAGCTTACGATATGCCTTCTTAATCTCTGCCATAGGTGCATCTTCAGATACCCCTAGCACCTGTGTATAACGTTTCACAAGATCTGCTTGGCTAGGCCCTTGGGTGAAGCCACCCGCTGAACCACCATAATTGCCATAACCACCAAAGCCATTATAGCCAGATTGTTCATAGTTTTGCTGGGTAAATTGGGCCTTGTAGCCAAGGTACTCATAATCTGAAATACCCATCTCACCTAATATCTGACGGAGCTTCTCATCTTCTTTGTCTGAGATCTGACCGTCTTGACCTGCTACAGCCATGAGCATATACGCAATACGGCGAACTGTCATATAGTCACGGTAGTACGCCCCAATAAAACGTGCAAAGGTCGTGTATGCCTCAGGGTGCTGCTTACCATAATCAAATGCTTCTGCATAACGATCCAGTTCTTCCCCCTGAATGCCAAAGTTCGCCATCACCCATTGTCTAATCACTTGTACTTCATCTTTTGTAATATTGCCATCTGTCTTCGCAATCATCGCAGCCAATGCCATGATTGAAGCAATTACAGGATTTTTACCTTGAAAAGCAGGGTGATTTCTAAGTTCACTACTAAGCTTTGGATATTTGGTTGGTAAAAGTAAGATCACAATCACAAGCCATGGGAAGAAAAATCCCGCAATTCCCCACAAGAGTGCACTTCTCCTTTTAAGAACTGCTATCACACAAATAATCGCTACCATAATGAGTGTAAAAATCAGTGTGATGATGCTCCATCCAAATCCCAAAATACCTTGTATGAGTCCAAATAATAATTCCATCTTTGGTTCACCTCTCAATCTATTTGCCTATTGTACCACGTCCCTAATCTTTATACAACGCACTTCGTATAGGCTTAGTTTAGGATGATATCTTCTGTAAATTCGTCAATATCACAGTCCCCACTAATGCCCGGCACTTTGCCATGTTCGCTACTTTGGAACCCGATCCAACCATCCCATATTCCATTTTCATCTGGCCAAGTGACACCATATTGAGCGATCCACAAACGATAATCTTTGAGCCTTTCCGTGAGGTTTTCCTTTACAAAGCTGGTATAGGTATAGACAACAGTCCCTTTACCTGTAAGCTGCTTGGCTTGATTCAAAAAAGCAATTGCAGTGGCAGTGATTTGATCTTTGCTTAAACTTTTCTTATTGATCTCAAGGTCTAGGGCCAACCGACAATCATAATGCTTACCTTGTATCGTATTGATAAAATGCTGAGCCTGTTTGGTAGCATCCGCTTCATTCACTGGTTGCATAAAGTGGTAAAAACCTATTTTCAATCCTGCGGCTTTTGCACCTTTATAGTGCTCCTCCATCATAGGATCCACACCACTCACCCCTTCACTTGCCTTAATATAAACGACCTTTACACCACTTGCCTTGACCTTGGCATAATCTACTTTTCCATCCCAATGACTCACGTCAATACCCTTTAAATTTGCTTCCCCTCTACTTTTCATGTCAAAAAACCTCCTCGAAATAAAATGATACTACTAACTTATGCATCATCTAGAGGTGATGTTATTAGTCCTTTTGCAAATAATTCACAAAAAATAGTGCCCCTTTTTGTCAGGAAGCACTATTTTTATACCTACTTTGTAGCTGCTACTTCTTGGAATGCAATCGCGTCTTCTACCTCTTGAAGTTGGCACTTTTCACATAGGTGACAGGCCACGAGATGCCGCTCACCACTGACATCTACAAGCCTCGGAGAAACCTCCATGCATTGTGGTACCTTTTCCATATAGCATCTTGTGTGGAAATGGCACCCCTTAGGTGGATTGATTGGACTTGGTACATCCCCAGTTAGAATAATCCGCTCTTTCTTGTGTTTGAGCTTTGGATGCGCCACTGGTGTAGATGAGAGTAGCGCCCTTGTATAAGGATGGGTTGGATTATCATAAAGCTCATGCTTTT
>JBOFIR010000192.1:0-2287 GCA_051650265.1 Cellulosilyticaceae bacterium | reverse complement strand
TCACTTGTGTAATCGGATGTGTCTTGGCTTTGTCTCTATAGTTTCTATCTCTGATTTGTGGAAAAAGACTATACCCTTGTGCTTCCCCAAATCTTAGTGCTTCCCTTATTTCACTTATTGTTATTCCCCTCATATTTCTACTCCTTTTGCTTACTCTAGTTATTCTTTTCATTTTCTCACTTGTTGATTTAGAACTGTTTTCTACCTTTTAATTGATTCCTATAAATATCTTTTTCAAGTGGTGTAGCATGATTAATAGTTTGATAAATCCCCTTACTTTCATTATCTCCTACACATGCTGTTACTTTATAGGTAGCGGTTTCATAACTATCCCATGCTATATCATCCGTATAGGTATGCACATTGATCCCTTCTGCAATCTTTGTATAATTCGTCTCACTATTTACACTACGGTAAATGGTATAAGTTGCCTGATGAGGACCTTGCCATGTTAATGTCAGATTATTTATCACCAAATCCGTTGGGGACTCTACTTGTACCACAGGTTCTGTGAGTTCAAAGCTATAAGTTATCATCGGTTCTGTTGGCATCGTTATTTGGTTTTTATCACACACTTCAAAGGAGATCCCTTGGTTCTTTAGCTTTGCCTTTGAGAGATTTGGATAGTGAAGTTTTAACTGCTCCCCTTTTTTTGACAACACTTGGATTACTTTGGCTGATTTATTTTCCCATTTAATTGCTATCTCAAAGGCACCTCTTGCCGTCAGACCAGATACCTCCCCCTGTGCCCACACATCTGGTAGTGCTGGTAGGATGTGAATAGCCTCTTCATGACTCTGTACAAGCATCTCTGCTATACCTGCTGTTGCTCCAAAATTCCCATCAATTTGAAATGGTGGATGGGTATCCCATAGATTCACCATTGTTTTATGCATAAGAAGTTCTCTTAGCAATTGATAACAACGATTGCCCTCTCCTGTTCTCGCTCTTGCATTGATACGATGTGCTAATGCCCAGCCCGTAGAGTCATCCCCGCGTTCATTAAGTGTATACTTCGCAGCATCCATCCATGCCTCTGTCTCACTATTGACCACTGTCCCAGGATAGAGTCCAATCAGCTGAGAGATATGACGGTGACGATATTCTCCTATCTCACCATAAAAATGTTCTTCTAGGTATTCCTTAATTTGTCCTGACCACCCGATTAACACAGGTTGATAGTGATCTATTTGTTCTTTTTGAGTTACTAATGTCTCTTCATCCTTTATTCCTAACTGTTCGGCTGCTTTTAACAAGTCTTTACCATTCTCATAAATCATCTGCTGGTCAAATGCACAACCTACTGTCTGATAATAAGCACCACCACTTTTATACGCTCCATTGACCATTTGCTCAGGTGAAGCTGAAAATGAAGTTAAGTAACTTGTTCCATACTGCTTGACTGTCTTAGTCAAGAACTTTGCCATCTCTAACAAGGCTGGATACGTCGTCTCTTCCAGAATCGTTTTGTCCCTTGTAAAATCATAGTACTCCCAAAACAGCTTACTGGTGAGCCCACCTGTACCAGGTCCTGAATGTCCTCCAGGTGCAGAAATGGTATAAGGATAACTTCCTGTCCCAATGGTCCAACCATTCTCCCCTTTAGGTGCTAGATTTTCTGTATTATGTACCCCAATATACTGATCTGCATAATCTCTCGCCTTTGGCAAGAAAGCTTTAAAGAAGTCCTTATAGGCTTCAAACATTTCAATTAGATTGGTATTAAATGCAGGCCAATAATTCATCTGCACATTGATATTGTGCCAGTAGCCACTTCCCCAAGGTGAGGCATCATGGCAATTCCACACCCCTTGCAAGTTAGCAGGCAAACACCCTTTTCTTGAGCAAGCAATGAGTAGGTATCTACCATATTGAAAATACAGTGCCTCCAAATAAGGGATACTCCTCTCCTGATACAGTCTCATCAATTCATCAGTCGGCTTATCTGCATCTGTTTCATCACCCAGAGTCAAACTCACACGACCAAATAAACTTTGAAAATCTAGTAGATGCTCACGTCTTAATGCTTCATACGGCTTAGATGCTTGTTGTATGATTTGTGTTACTTTGTGATGGGGATCAATAGGCTGTAATTTTTTCTTTGGATCATCCTCTCTAAAAACTTCTGGATCAAGCTGATAGTTCGTCCCTACTGCTAGTAGCATAATCACTTCATCTGCATTGGCTATACTGATGCTATCTGCTCCTGTCTGGATGGTTCCATTCGTCGATAATACCTTGACTTGTCCTTCAAAAAGTGTCTCATAGAGGTTCATTTTGCCTGTTA
>JBOFIR010000191.1:0-3490 GCA_051650265.1 Cellulosilyticaceae bacterium | reverse complement strand
AATGATACCATCTGCACCTGTTCTTGCAATATGGTTACCACGAATTCTTACATTTGTACTATAAGCTGATGGATTTGAGTTGTATCCACCACCTCCATACTCAGGTTGGGTGTGAATACCCATACTACTTGTATCATGGATATAATTATTTTCAATCAATAAATCATCAATACGTGTAGTCCCTAAATTGTTTGCACCTTCAATGTGGAAGTAAATCCCCGCATTGTTATACATATTACCATCTTCTGAGCCATCTTCGCTTTCATGTAATTCTCTTAAAGATACCCCTTTTACATGGTAAATTTCATTATCAACGATTTCAATTTTATGCAATACTTTATCTTGTTGCTCACGTACTTGAACAATAGCAATACCACTTCGTAGCTTTTCATTTTTACCATTTGCTAAATCTTCGACTTTGTTAGGGTTACCATCTTTGTCTACCCCCATGTTTGTAACACCTAAACCTTCAATTCTAATATATTCTGCATCTCTTACTAAGATCGCCGCAGAACCAGATTTCCAAAGACCATTACCCTTTGCATCTTTGTTTGGTACTCCTGTACCATTGATGACTGGTCGTGCTGTACCTTCACCATATGGTTTAAAAACAATCATTTGACCTGGTGCACCTGAATCATCGATATATAAGTCACCATTCCAATGATCGCCTCTTTTGAACAATATTTCTGTTCCAGGATCAAAGGCTGTATTGTTCACTTTCTCTAATGTTCTCCATGGTGTTTCAGGACTTAAACCATCATTTGCATCATCACCATCTGTACTACTAATATAATAAGTGCCACTTACTTTTGTATCGGTTATCTCCTGTGCATAAACGCGTGTAATATCGGGATTGACACACGTTAACATCATACAAAATACTAAGATTAAAGACAGTTTTCTATATATTCTCCTAATCATTTAAATCCTCCCAGATATTTTTTTTGATGGCAACATCATTGGTTACCACATTGGTATTTGTTGCCACTTTTTTCATATACACCTCAAATACCTTTTCTTTGCATGTTTGTTTCACCACCTCCTTCATCTCTTCAAAACTGTAATACCCCCCTTCCTCTACTTCTGTTGCTACAATGATGTCTGTGGAGATATCATTTACAAATGCAGGGGAGATTTCGCCAACCTCCATATTAAGCGCATAATCTCGCATTTCTGGTTGTTTCATAGCATCCATCCTTGCTGTCTCAGCATCAAAGACAACATCTGTCACGTCAACGCCGCCTTCTCTTTTGACTGCATCAATGGTCGCCATCACTTCTTCAGATTGCAGTAATGTCTTTCTAACGGACACGAATGCTTCATGCTGCTCTTTAGTGGCATCGTTTGCTACTGAAAGCTTGATTCCTTTCATTTGTTTATCCCTTACAAAGGCTTCTTGCTTGATTGTTTCGTAATAGACTTCTAGCTGCTCATCGGTATAATCTAGATTTTCCCAAACCGCATCCATGACTCTTGCTTTCAAATCGGATAGTGCATAATCATAATATTCCATAAGACGCATTTCTATTGGTCCATAGACAATCTCTCCAGCTTGGTGAGCTTTTTGTCTACGCACCATCTCATGCTCCCATACTTTTTGAAAATCTTCAAAAGCATAGTAGTCTGTAATGCCTTTTTCATAAGCCACTTGCCATATTAAGTTATTTTCAACTACCTGTGTGGTGCAGCTCTCTATGAGTTGATCAATTGGTCTGCCATCCCCGTAGTCTTTGTCCCACTCAAGCTCACCTGCCTGTATGCCATAAGTATGATAAAAGTGATTATAAACAGCACTCTTACCTTGCTCCACATAATGCATATATTCATCTTCAGTTATTTTGTGCCCATTGACATCTACCATAAAGCTTTTGGTATGTCCAATACAAAAAGCCAGTGCAACCATCCCCAACAAACACCCTAAGCATTTTCTTTTGATCTGATGTGCCATGCTTTCACTCCTCCCACTTTCTTTTTATAAATATTACACTAAATATTTTTATATTTGAATGGATTATTATAAAATTAGACATGGATTTTATGTGATTCTCTAACTATTATTTAAAATATTTCACACAAAAACATTACATAACTCCTCTATACTTAGACACCTTCCCCAGGTCAGCCTTTCTTTCAAAGTTCCTCTTTAGATATATTGCTTAAAGTGCACAAAAAAAAGAGTACCTACTATACGTGTAAGTACTCTCTCCAAGGCAGAGGCGTCAAAAATACCACTTGCTTTATTATTTGTAAAGCCTCTAACTAAAAAATCTCAAACTTTTCTCATACACTTCTCTTGATGAATTAGTTTTCTTGTTCTCGTTAAAAAAAGTCTTTCCCATTTTTTCCCGCAAACTCGCTTCCTTCGTTTGATGATTAAAAGTCAGAGCTAATCTTCAAGAGGGTTAAATGGTTACACCTCTTTGATCATTCTCGCAATTGTCTCTACATGATATGTGTTAGGGAACATATCTACGCAGCATACTTCCTTCACTTTGTAGCCTGCTTCTTCGAATTGAGGCAGATCTCTCGCTAGTGATGTTGGTTTACATGAGATATAAAGTAATTCTTTTGCATCGAACTTGATGATTTTCTGAATTGCTTTTGGGTTGATGCCTTCACGTGGTGGATCAAGAACAATACTATCTGGCTTCACTTTGAGTGTATCTACTTGAGCAAGTACATCCCCACAGATGAATTCACAGTTATCTAGACCATTCAGTTTCGCATTTTCTTTAGCTTTCTCTACAGCTTCCGCTACGATCTCGATACCATAGACCTTCTTCGCTTTAGTTGCCATAATCTGTGCAATTGTCCCTGTTCCTGAGTAAAGGTCAAATACCGTCTTGTTCTCAATATCTTCCATCATTCCGATAGCTGTCTTGTATAGTACTTCAGCCCCAGCTGTATTTGTCTGGAAGAATGAGAATGGTGAGATATTGAAGTTAAGCCCTACAATATTCTCTGTCAGGTAATCTCTACCTGTTACAAGTGTCACCTTCTCTGGCTTTACAGCATCTGCTAATGTATCAGAGAGGGTATGAAGTACACCGGTTACTTTGCCATTTGTGATTTGTGTCAGCTCATTTGCAAGCTCACTGAAATCAAATGGTAACTGGCTAGAAGTGACAATATTCACAAGAAGATCGCCCGTAGTATGTGATCTTCTTACGAGAAGATAACGCATGAACCCTTCATGTGTTTTCTTTTGGTAGAAAGGTAAGTTATTTGCATAAGTATAGCGTAAAACGTAACGTAGGATTGTGCTGAAGTCTTCATCTACAATCTTACAGCCATCTACTGTGATAATGTCAAATGTACTATTCTTACGGTGCATCCCTAATGCAAGAGGACCATCCTTGCACGTATCTCCGAATGAGAACTCCATCTTGTTACGGTATGCCCATTGGCTTGGACTAGCAATCACACCTTTGTCCTCAAAGTCCTTGATGCCAGCTTTAGCAAGAAGGTTCATCACCTGCTCATGCTT
>JBOFIR010000190.1:0-12452 GCA_051650265.1 Cellulosilyticaceae bacterium | reverse complement strand
AATCCTCTGTTCTTGGCCCTGTAAGTTCTGGATGGTCCACCACACTTTGATGCACCTTAAGCTCTGGATAATGATCATGATCCCAGAAAGATGGTTGGTGCACTGCCTCAGGAAGTCCTACGATCTGTACCCCTGATGCTCCCATATGACGGATTGTACTGTTTTCTATTATATGACCTCTGTTATAGCCACTCATAAAGATCCCATTCCCACCAATATGTTCTAGGGTAAGCTCTCTAAAAGTCAGCTGCTCTGCATCTTGTACATAAATCGCACCTGATCTTACGACACACCAGTCCCCTCTTAGGAGTGGCACATAAGCCTTATCTGCTTCATGTGTAGTAAAAAGTATACGCTTGGTATGCGCTAGCTTAAACCCTTCAAAAGTTATATTTCGTACTTTCTTACCCGCCTGATCACCTACACATCTCAAGATCTCACTCGTAACTACTACTTCACACTGGGCCTGTTCTAATTGCATCCCTTCTAGTGGATAAAAGTAGAGCTTACCTGTCTCCTTGTCGTAGAACCATTCTCCTGGTGCATCAAGTTCTTCTCTAATATTCTCAATGACTAGTGCCGTCTCATCAAATCGTGACCCTCTATTGTTGTCACCTACCCATTCGAGTGCTAGCCCTGTACATGCGTTTGCATCCCTTCCTACTACCTTATAAGAGTTACCTCCCCAACGGTAGTCATGGAGTGCACGTACATACCCTGTCTCCACCTTTTTGTAAGTTGCTACGCGCTCTTTGAGCGTTGCAGCATCTGTTGCCGAGCCAAGTGGCACAGCCCCAGCTACAAAGTTCGGGTACCGACAAAGGATCTGGCTCATGCCATCTACAACAAGCCCATCTATCTCTAATCCTTGTGCGATCTGTGTGACCCTAATATTAGGGTTATCCTCATCTATCTCCCAACACAAGTTCCCCAAAGACTTCGCTCCTGTTAGTACCACTTCGTCCTCTGGATTCTTGAGATTGGCCCTATAGGTGATAGGTGCCTCACCACAATCTTCTGATGTCAGAACGAAAGGCTTGTCAAAGAAGTACTTTCCTGGTTCAACTAATACTTCAATAGCCCCCTTATAGCCTAATTTTAATAATGTTCTAACCTGTTGTTGTATCTGCAAGAAATCTTTGCCACCCATAGAAATATGCATCGTTTGTAGATTCATAACTCACCTCTATTTTTATAATGATTAATTATAAAAAACTCAAAGAGGCTATGCCCCCTTGAGTTTCGTCATTTCCCTTTGAGCCATTACTAAGCTGTAGTATTTACCTTTTTGTTTCATCAGTTCTTGATGCGTACCTGTCTCGATAATCTCCCCTTTGTTGAGTACCACGAGACGTGTGGCATTGCGTAGTGTAGAAAGTCTATGTGCAATGGCAAATGTGGTACGGTTCTCGATCAGCTTACCAAGCGCTTCTTGGATCGCTGCCTCTGTCTCCGTATCCACAGAAGCTGTCGCTTCATCTAGGATCAAGATCCTAGGGTCATTGAGCAGCGCGCGCGCAATTGCAATACGCTGGCGCTCTCCTCCAGAAAGTTTCTGGCCACGTTCACCGACATAGGTGTCGTATCCATCAGCGAAACGCATGATGAAGTCGTGGGCATTGGCCACTTTAGCCACCTCGATGATCTCCTCGAGCGTCGCATCAGGCTTGGCATAGCCAATATTTTGGCGGATCGTTCCTGAGAAGAGGAACGTCTCTTGGAGTACCACGCCAAGCTGATTTCTAAAGTGATCTGCATCCATATCACTGAGTGGATTACCATCGATGAGGACTGATCCCTCATCTGGATTGTAAAGGTTCATGATTAGGTTGATCAGTGTAGACTTCCCTGAACCAGAGTGTCCTACCAGACCGATCATCTCCCCAGGTTTGGCTTCAAGTACGATATTCTTGAGCACTGGCTCATAAGTCTTGTAGCCAAATGTCACATCTTGAAGTTTAACTTCACCCTCTACTTGAACCCCTGTCGTACCACTTACGATCTCTGGTTCTTCACCTAAGATCTCAAAGATACGCTCAGTTGCTGTTGTGGAACGCATCAGCGCTCTTGGGAAGAAGCTGAGCCATCCAAGTGGTCCATACACCATAGCTGCATATTGTGTGAACTGGATCAGTTCTCCAAGTTGCATATGCTCCCCACGAATGAGTACTGCTCCATAATACAAAATAAAGAAGTTACCAATCCCCATCACGAAGCTTAAGATCGGTTGTAATGTATTGTAAGTCTTTTCATTGGCAATTGTGACGTCTTGGAACTTCTCGCTCTCTTTTGCAAAGCGCGCAACTTCCATATCTTCCATACCAAAAGCCTTAACGATACGAATCCCGCCCAAGATATCTTGTAAGATCGAATTACAACGGTCACTGAGTTTCCATTGTTTGTGATACATCGCGTTGAAGCGGCGTCTCATAAACTTCCATACACCCATGATGATTGGAATCGGAATTACAATGAGTAATGTCATCTTCCAGTCCATAAAGAGTAGGACGATACTGACTACTACAAGTGTAACAATTTGGTTGATTCCATAAGAGATATCATTGGAAATAAACTGTTGTAAGGTACTTGTATCTGAGTTGATACGGTTCATCAAGTCCCCAATGGTACGTGTATCAATGTACTTAATTGAAAGGGATTGTACCTTCTCAAACATCATCTCTCTCAGGTCGCGAGAAAGACTTGATCCTATACGGATCATCGCTCTATTCTTGTAGATGTAGTACGCCACATCTGCAATTCGATAAATGAGTAGGACCATGATCAGGCCAAAGATCGCCTTACCATCTTTGTTCCCTGGCATGAGATAATCATCAATCAGCACACGGTAGATCCATGGCTGGATCAAACTAACGATAGACATCACCCAGAATAGAGATGAGATAAAGATCAGCGGCTTCCAGTAAGGCCTTGCTAGCTGCGCCATCTTCTTGAGCGCTGCCTTCTTATCTACACAGAATCGGCATACTTTACTCCCTTGTCTAAGGGGTCTTCCGCACTTAGGACACTTGGTGTCTTCATCATCACTGATGACCTTAGAGGCACCTTGCTTTGCCATGTCATCCATGACTCTTGCCATATTGCTCATACGTGCGATGTGGGTCATGGTAAAGCTTAAGATACGTGTGGCCTCATCCCCTACTTTAACCTCAAGTGCCCCACTATTAACGTAGTTCATTACTTTAATTTCATCACATACTTCAAATGCTTTTTGACCTACAAGCTGGCCGTCTTCTATACACAGATAACGCTGCTTTGTGATAACGAGCCAGCCATCAATCCACGCATTGCTTCCATTCAAATCATAGGGTACACAATACAGGATTGCTTCATCTTTACCTAAGAGACTACGGCACAAGGCGCCCTCTCTTTCTGGCAATTCAAATAAGATTTTCATATAAGCCTCCCCTGACTATAACAACAACTCAATCTGTTTGAAACTCTTAGGATCTAGTGCTTTTGCATTCTTGATTTCATAGCGGTTACCATCCACATCCAGTACAATCACGCGGTTATTTGGTAATTGAATCACCTGACTATTATCTTTTCTTGAGATAAATGACTTATGTCCACGGTCTGTATTTACTTCCCAGTGGTAATAGCCAAAGTCTTGTTTCACTTGATCTATCACTTGAATCGAAGGTAGGAAATAACGGCGTTCAAGTTCTGCTTCAATGAAGCCTTTTTGCTCTCCTTCATAGATTGCAAGATCTCTGATCATTCCGATTTCATTTTGTTCACTATCTCTAATAGAAAGGTATAATGTCTCATGGCTGAGTGGAAAAGCTCTGAGCACACTCACTCTACCATAATCTTTCTCTTCTGATTTGAGTCCTAGAAAACCACCCTCAGTTTCATAGAACGTGTAAGTATCTGGTGTGACATATGTTATTTGATCCATATTAACTTACCCCCTGTAATTTTAAGGCTTCTTGTTGTTTACGTACGAGGTTGAAGTAAACACTACGATTTGCAAGAAGCTCCTCATGTGTTCCCATCTCTTCAATCTTTCCTTTTTCAATAACCACAAGTCTGTCTGCATTTCTAAGGGTTGATAATCTATGGGCAATCGCAAATGTCGTACGTCCCTTAATGAGATTTTCAAGCGCTTCTTGAATTTGTTTTTCAGTCTCTGTATCGAGTGAAGCTGTTGCTTCATCTAAGATCAAGATCTTAGGATCTAATAAAATCGCACGAGCGATCGCAATACGTTGTTTTTCACCACCTGACAAACGGTGTCCACTAGCTCCTACCATGGTGTCATAGCCATCAGGCAGCTTGGTGATAAAGTCATGGGCATTGGCAACTTTTGCGGCTGCAATGATCTCATCCATGGTTGCTTCTGGTCTGGCATACGCAATATTTTGCGCAAGTGATCCAATAAAGAGTGTTGTCTCTTGAAGTACAATACCAATCTGAGAACGTAGATCCTCTAATTTAATATCCTTAAGTGGTACCCCATCAATAGCAATATCTCCTGATTGGACGTCATAAAGACGGGTGATAATATTGGTTAGTGTAGACTTCCCTGCACCTGAGTGCCCTACAATTCCGATCATTTCTCCGGCCTGAACATCCATCGTAATATCCTTGAGAATCGGCTTATTGGTCTCATACTCAAAGTTGACATTTGCAAGGCTTACTGAACCTTTCATCTCTGGTAGCTTCACTGGATTTTGAACTTCCATAATCTCTGGTGTAATATCCATAATCTCAAAGATACGTGATGCAGAGTTCAGACAGTCTGACCACATCTGAGTGATTCGTGTCATGAACTGAAGTGGCCCAAGTAACATACCTATGTAGCCTGTAAAAGTAATCAGTGTTCCAAATGTCATATCGCCACTGACTACAAGCCAGCTTCCGTAGCCCCAGATCACAAGTGTACTGAGCCCCATCACAAAGTTGATCAGCGGATACGCTGTCTCGATGAGATTACCCTGCCATACATTCACGTCATACAAGCCTTCACTTGCTTTGTTGAAACGTCCAACTTCCTCTTCTTCTTTACCAAAAGCTTTGACAACCCTTACCCCATTGAGGGCATCATTGATAATGGCATTGAGGGCACTAGACTTTTTGAAACGTCTTGTATAAGTCAGCATCATCTTAGGGAAAAGCTTGTAAAGTCCGTATACAACGAGTGGAATAGGTAGTAAAGTCATCAGTGTTAATTTCCATTCTAGCTTAAACATCACGCCTAATACCCCTATAATCGTGATGGCATTGACAATAAAGAAAGGTGCTTGATCATGGAAGAAGTACTGAAGATGTGTTGAATCTTCATTGACATGATTCATCAGACCACCTGTCTGCTTGTTGCTATAAAAACTTAATGATAATCTTTGTAATGCTTCAAAGATTTGATTCTTGATGTCGTAGACTACCTTGGCACTAAACACAGAGTTGATACGCCCATAGGCAATTCCAATTCCTGTTGAAAGCACTCTAGCCCCTATCATGAGACCAACACAGATGGCTACATTTTTCATGCTAATCACATCTTGTGCAAGTACCTTATCAAAGAATATATTTCCTGTCAGATAAGGTATTGCCATATTGAGCAGTGAACTAAAGAACATACAGATGAGGACTGCGCCGATCTGCATCTTGTATTTTGGGAGATACCCAAATAACCTTTTTGAAATCATACGCTTATCAATACATCTGTAGCAAATCTTACGATTGGCATCCTCATAGCGCATGTGACACTTCGGACAGAAAACTTCCTCTTCTTCTTCCACCAGTTCTTCTAAAAGCTTACCTTCTTTGATGCCTTCTACAATCTTCACAAACTTTGTCATTTGTCTCAGTTCACTGTTTGAAAACTGACAAATCAGTTCATCTTTGTCATCATGTGACTGGATCAGTACGCCACTTGATACAAACTGCTCGCATCGGAGTTTCCCCAATCCCTCTAATGCATATGTTCTCCTTTCATTCACCCAAAGCTGCTCTTTAGTAAGCACAATCCACGCTTCACCAAAGGCACCTGTTTCTTCAAGGTCACTTTTTACATAAGCAATAACTTGATCCTCTCGGATTCCACTTTTCTCTAGCCTTTCGGCCAGCGAGCTGGGGAAACCGTCTTTACAATTTCCTTTTTCCTTCATGATCAATACTCCCTACATTTTAATGATTGCTGTCTTTCTATCTATATAAGAACACACGATAAGCTTCCTCCTATAAACGTTCAGGAGAAAGCTTATCACATGTAACTTTTAATTGTTAATGTACTTCTACATTCATAATTTTTACGATATTTACACATCATTTACTGTTAGAGTTGACTAAATTAAGTTTTCTTTTAAAATAACTATTTTGAATTTATTTTACTATAGTTTACATTTTTTTAAAACACTTTTTAGGTATTTTTAAAGTATTTGTAACAAAAAAGACTTACTATTGTATCTTTACAACAGTAAGTCTAGAATTATGATTTTATGCCTTGATTAGTAACTTTTATACCTCTATTTTTTATTTTTTTCGTAAATCATCACAAGCCCTTTGAGAGTGAGGAGCCCATCATAATGATCAATAACATCTGTTCCATCTTGAATAATCTTTGCAAGGCCACCTGTTGCGATAATCTTCATCTCTGGGCAACCTAGCTCTTCTCTCACTTTGTTTACAATATACTCTACTTGTCCAATATAACCATAGACTAAACCTGCTTGCATACTAGAAACTGTATTCTTACAATCTAATATGCTTTTAGGTCTCTTGATCTCCATATGTGGTAACTGCGCCGCTCTTTGCCACATAGCATCTGCACTGATGCGAATCCCTGGTGTAATGAGCCCACCGATGAACTCACCTTTTTCATTGACAATGTCATATGTGGTGGATGTCCCAAAGTCGATCGTCATACAAGGTGCACCATACAATTCATACCCTGCCACACTATTGACAATACGATCTGCACCTACCGCCTTTGGGTTATCTGTGCGCACAGCTAATCCCGTTTTGAGCCCCGATCCTACTATAAGTGGCTTTTTGTTTAAATATTTTTTGATACTATTGGTGACAGAATGCATGATATTGGGAACAACAGAAGAGACAATCACATCCTGTATATCCTTTACATGAATATCTTTACTCTCTAACATTTCTATAATTGTCACGCCGTACTCATCCGATGTACGTGGTACTTGTGTCATCATGCGGAAGCTCACTACAAGATCCATCCCCTTCATCACACCAAGTACAATATTGGTATTTCCTATATCAATTGTCAGTAACATAGCCTGCTCCTTTGTCTCTCTTCTTTAGTCTCTTAATAACCCCTTAACCTGATCAAGAATCTGATCTGCAAGGTCATGTTTACTCATCTGAGGATAAGCGATTACTTCCCCATCTGCCTTGATAATCGTAGCGATATTCGTATCGCCTTTGAAGCCTGCACCCGCCTGAGCGATATTATTCGCCACAATAAAATCTAGGTTTTTCTTTTGTATTTTTTGTTTGGCATACTCTATCACATCGTCAGTCTCTGCTGCAAACCCAACTAAAATCTTGTCTGCTTTACACTCACCCAAACTGCTTAGTATATCTGGATTTGGTACAAGATCAAGGCTCAGTACACCGCCATCCTTTTTGATCTTGTGTACACTTTCATTTGCTGGTCTATAGTCCGCTACTGCCGCTGTCTTGATTACGATATCCGCCTTATCAAACTGCTCATGGACTGCTTTATACATATCTCTCGCACTCTTTACATCGATACGCGTCACCCCACTTGGGCAATCCAGCTGTGTTGGACCTGATACAAGCACCACCTCTGCCCCACGCTTTGCCGCACGCTCTGCAATGGCATAACCCATCTTGCCAGAAGAATGATTGGTAATATAGCGCATCGGATCGATCGCTTCTACAGTAGGTCCTGCTGTAATCAGCACACGCTTTCCTAAGAGGTCTTTTTCTTCTTCAAGTAGTTTGGTAACATGCGCTACGATCACATCTGGGCTTGGAAGCTTACCACTACCAAGATCCCCACATGCTAGCCAACCTGAGTCAGGCTCAATGAATAAGTAGCCTTTCGACTTCAGGTAAGCGATGTTCTCCTGCACAATAGGATTTTCGTACATGGCAGTATTCATCGCCGGTGCAATCACTACAGGACATCTCGCTGCCATCACTGTCGTTGAAAGCATATCATCTGCTATCCCATGTGCAATCTTCCCAATAATATTGGCTGTAGCTGGTGCAATCAGCATCAAGTCTGTACGCTTTGCAAGTGCAATATGCTCAACTTCCCACTTGTGCGGTCTGGCAAATGTATCTGTCACTACGTAGTTGTTGGTGATCGTCTCAAATGATAGTGGTTTCACAAACTCACAGGCATTATCTGTCATGATCGTGTTCATCTCATAACCTAACTTTCTGAGTTTGCTTGCTACATCTAATATTTTATAGACGGCAATCCCGCCTGTTACGCCCAATAAAACATGTTTTTTCATTAGTTAATCCTCCCTTTGAAGACACCCTTTAATACCTTACAAACTGCTGTTACAAGTAACGCTGCAACGATCGCCTCAGGTATACCATTGATGCCGATGATTCCCATAATGACACCAAATAAAGCTTCAAAGCTTACACCTTTTGCCGTTGCATATTGATTTCCAAAAAAGATATAAATAAAGCCCATTACCAAAATCGTATTGGTGAGTGATCCCACAATACCCGCTGTAATATAGGCAAGTTCTTTCTTCTTACTCATATGACTTACCCACTTATAAGCATAATAAGCCGTTATACCAATCATCATACGTGGTACCAGTGCGACCACAAGGCTCCATAAATTTCCCTGTGTCCCCCCAATTGTAATAAAAGGTGAGAATACAAAAGATGTCAGTGATGGTGTGATTGTATTGACAATCACTGAAAGTATCCCAAACGCGGTGCCCAAGATCGCCCCTCCTACTGGTCCCAAAAAGATCGCACCAATGATCACTGGTATATGTATTGTGGTTGCTTTGGTAAATCCTAGTGGCACAAACCCAAGTGGTGTACTCCCAAGTAAGATTTCCACAGCCAACAATACACCTAACAAAGTCAAAAATCTTGTGTTTCCTAAATTCTTCATATGTTTTCCTCCTGCTATCGCTCTTTTCTAGAAAGATGCAATGCTTATTTAACCGTTTCATTATAGCAAACTATTCAGTAAAGTAGAAGGCTAAAGAATCATGTCATGATATAGAAAAAAGTGTGCAATCAGATGATAAAATC
Source organism: Cellulosilyticaceae bacterium (assembly GCA_051650265.1). Lineage (GTDB taxonomy): Bacteria > Bacillota > Clostridia > Lachnospirales > Cellulosilyticaceae > JBOFEH01. The sequence continues at coordinate 3,206 of JBOFIR010000190.1, read as the reverse complement.
TGGTTGCACACTTCTTTTCATGTGTATTATTCAACAACTACGCTTGCTTCTACAGTTGTTTTGTTTCCTGCAAAGTCTGTTACTGTAAGTGGCACAACATATGTACCAGCTGTTGTTGCATCAAGGTTTGATAAGTCAGCAGTGATATTTGATTTGATATCAATACCATCTTTATCTGTTGCAACATCTACAAAGTCCCCAGCCCAGTTGATTGCTGCTGTATCTTCATCAATAGCAACCTTTCTTGCATCTGCTTTAAGTGTCATAGTAGGTGCTGTTTTGTTCTCACCATCATAGATGATGATGTAAAGACCTGTCTTACGCTCATTGTCTGCTGAGTCTTTGATTGCTCCGATCACACCATCTTCATAGGTGCCAACAGTGTTGAAATCTGCAGCAGATGTATCAAATGTAGCTTTAGCCATATCTAAGTTACCATCCACATTATCTGTTGCTGTGAATTTCTCAGCCCATTTGATTGTAGCTGGATCTGTACTTTTTGCAAATGCATAAGGTGTAGTTCCTTCTACTGCTGTAAATACTGGCCTAATGTTATCTTTTACTTCTGTTGTATTAAGAACTGCTTCGATAGATGCAATCTTGTCTTCAAGTACACCTTTTTGTGCTTCAATCGCTACATCATATTTTGGTGAACCATTTGCACCATAGAATGAATCACCTGCGATTTGAACGAATGGCCAGTATACACCAGTCATGTTTGCATACTCATTAACAACTGTTCTTTCTACACTTTCAAAGTAGATTTCTTCCATATCCACACCGATCTCTGGGTGGAAGTAGTCAACTTTAAGTGGGCTTTCAGCTTTTGCATTTGCTGTAGCTTCATCTTTTTTCCAACGCTCTTCCCAGTAGATATTGAAGGCTTTGATTGCAAGAGGAATCTTCTCAGGATCTGTACCTCTTAAGATACCCCATGACTCACCACCTGTACGAAGTTGTTGGTAAGCTGGATCATCAAAAGCCATGCTATCTGGTCTTGGGAAAGGAATGAATCCAATAGATTGGCCACGTGCTGCAGCTGCTTCTACAGAACCTTGTAAACGCCAGTCTTCAAGGTTAACAAATACAGATTCACCTTTTTTGAATGGTTCTTCTTGGAAGTTCCAGTTCGTATCACTTGTTCCTTCAATCACTTCACAGTTAAGAAGTTTTTTATCAATTAAACGTTGCACATATGCTGCTGCATCTTTTACAGGTTGAGATGTTACACCAAGACCTTCGTCTCCGTATACCGCACCACCAGCTGCGTGAATTGCATTGTATAATGTTTCACTGTAGTCTGTTGTATACGCTTGAATTCTCTTTTCTGGTCTTTCTGGTGCTTGACTATTCGCATAGTGTGCATCAATTTTTGCTAAGTAATCTTCGAATACGCTCCATGTCCATTTGCCTTCTTTGTAAAGGTCTGTTGGGTACACTGTCTTGCCATTTTCTTTGAGCGCATCAACTTGCTCTATGTAACTAATGTTAAAGAATAATGGTGAAAGTGGGTGTGTCTTTCCTCCACCTACACGCATGAAGTAGTTTTTGCCATAAAGTTTGGCTGGAATACCTTCTTCAGTACCAAGTAGGTCTACATAATCATCAAGTGGTTGAAGGACGTTTTGTCCTAAGATGATTGCCTGAGAGTTGGTATAAAGGTTGACAACATCCGCAATAGGATCTCCTGCCATAACGCTTTGTAATAAGACTTCTGTTGGGTCACCTGGGTACTGTACCCATTGAATCTCAACATTAAGGTCGTCTTTTACTTTTTGCATTGCTGCAAGTGCTTTCTCTCTTTCTTCTTCGCCCATTGAGTACTCGCCACTTACAGGATCTTTGAAGTTTGGATCCATGCTATTGGCCGCATGGCTCCCAAAGCGAATAACTACAGGCGCATCTTTTTGTTCATTTGTTGTTGTTTCTGTTTTTGTTTGACTATCTTCTGTTTTTGTTGCTGTTCCAGTTCCGCCGCAACCAACTAATAATACAGTTGCTGCTAAACCAAGTGACATGATTTTTCTTACTCTTTTAAACATTGGTTTCTTCCCCCTTATGAATTTGTATCTTGCAGCAATCTTGCATATTAAGATTTGCTGCTGTACGGACGTTATGCATCTCTTAGATACACTGCCCTAACCATTAGTTTTACATGCCTTAGATAGTTTTTCACAATGCGCTTGTAGTTATCTAACTTGCTTCAAACTAAGTGTTACACAAGTACAATTTTGTCTTGATTAGCTTATTTTACTCTTTTTAATATTGTTTTCAAGTGTTTTCTGATAAATATATTTTGGATTATTTTAAGTTCACTTATTGACTTTTTTAAGTTACTTTATCTCCATTATTTTACATTTAATATTACTTTTCTTTTTACATTTTGTAAGTTTTTTTAGTTATTCTTTTCTCTTAACATTTGCTTTTACGTCAAAAATGCCCCCTCTTGATAGAGGGGGCACACAGTATTATTTTGCTTCTACAACAACTGATGCTTCTACAGTTGTTACGTTACCAGCAAAGTCTGTTACAGTAAGTGGTACTGTGTATGTACCAGCTGCTGTTGTATCAAGCTCTGATAAATCTGCAGTGATATTTGATTTGATATCAATGCCATCTTTGTCTGTTGCTACTTCTACGAAGTTGCCAGCCCAGTTGATGCCTGCACTATCTTGATCTACAGCGAGTGTTGGTAATTCTTCTTTAAGTGTTAAAGTTGGTACTTCTTTATTATCTGCATCGTAAACAATAATGTTCATGTTTACTTTACCTTCATTGTCTGAAGAATCTTTAATTGTTCCTACTACACCTTTGTCATATGTTCCAACAGTTTTGAAATCTGTAGCTGAGAAATCAAATGCAGCATTTGCTGTATCTAGATCTCCATCCATATTATCTTTTACTGTGAACTTCTCAGCCCAGTTAACTGATGCTGGATCTGTTCCTTTTGCAAATGCATAAGGTGTTGTTCCTTCTACTGCTGTAAATACTGGTTTGATGTTATCTTTTGCTTCTGTTGTATTAAGGATTGCTTCAATAGATGCAATCTTATCATCTAATGTTGCTCTCTTAGATTTGATTGCAACATCGTATCTTGGTGAACCATCTACACCATAAAGTGCATCACCTACGATATCAACAAATCCCCAGTATACGCCAGTCATGTTAGCGAATTCGTTAACAACTGTTCTTTCTGTACTTTCAAA
>JBOFIR010000189.1:0-10183 GCA_051650265.1 Cellulosilyticaceae bacterium | reverse complement strand
TAAATAAGGTAACGCTATGATGAGAACAAGACTAAGATACTCTTTATTAGAGAGGGAATTCACCGGCTGAAAGGTTCCTAAAGAAAAGGCTTAGTTATCCAAACTCTGAGCACTGTGCGAAAATATAAGTACAGCGGGTTCTCCCGATACAGAGAAGTAGAGTGAGTAGCCGCGTGCGGTTATTAATCAGGGTGGTACCGCCAATTATTGATATAATGGCCCCTATGCATTGTTTGATGCATAGGGGCTTTTTTGAATTTGCAGTGTTTCTAGAATAGAGACATGATTGCAAAGTGCAATGCAGCACCAGCGGTTGTATTGTAACTATTAAAAAGTAGAGGAGCTGTAAGTTATGGCAAAGCAAAAATTTGTATCTGAAATTACAGATATGGAACAAGATTTCGCACAATGGTATACAGATGTTGTTAAGAAAGCAGAACTAGTAGATTACGCAAGTGTAAGAGGTTGTATGATTATCAAACCTTATGGTTATGCCATCTGGGAAAACATGCAACAAGCATTAGACTCAAGATTTAAAGCAACAGGACATCAAAACGTATATATGCCAATGTTTATTCCTGAGAGTTTACTTCAAAAAGAAAAAGATCATATCGAAGGATTCGCACCAGAAGTTGCTTGGGTAACTCACGGTGGAGAAGAAAAATTAACAGAGAGACTTTGCGTAAGACCTACATCAGAAACTTTATTCTGTGATCACTACGCAAAAGAAATCGAGTCATACAGAGATCTTCCAAAACTTTATAACCAATGGTGTTCTGTAGTACGTTGGGAAAAAACAACACGTCCATTCCTTCGCACATTAGAATTCTTATGGCAAGAAGGTCATACAGCACATGCTACAGCAGAAGAAGCAGAAGCTGAGACAATCCAAATGCTTAACGTATACGCTGATTTCTGTGAGAACATCCTTGCGATTCCAGTAATCAAAGGCCAAAAAACAGAAAAAGAAAAATTTGCTGGTGCAAAAGCAACTTACACAATCGAAAGTTTAATGCACGATGGTAAAGCACTTCAATCAGGAACAAGCCACAACTTTGGTGATGGCTTCGCTAAAGCATTCGGTATCCAATACACAGATAAAAACAACCAATTACAATACGTACATCAAACATCTTGGGGTGTAACAACACGTATGATCGGTGCTATGATCATGGTACACGGTGACAACAGTGGTCTTGTTGTACCACCAGCAGTCGCACCAACACAAGTGATGATTATCCCAATCGCACAACACAAAGAAGGTGTATTAGATAAAGCAAACGAAATCAAAGCATCACTTGCAGCAGTAGCAAGAGTAGGCCTTGATGATAGCGATAAATCGCCAGGTTGGAAATTCAGTGAGCACGAAATGAAAGGTATTCCAGTAAGACTTGAAATTGGTCCAAAAGATATCGAAAACAACCAAGCAGTACTTGCTAGACGTGACACAGGTGAGAAAGCAGTTGTTTCATTAGACAATATTGCAGAAGAAGTAGCAAAACTTCTTGCAGCAATCCAAAAAGATATGCTTGAAAAAGCAAGAACACATAGAGATGAGCACACATATGTTGCAAAAACAATGGAAGAATTCTCACGTACAGTGGAAGAGACACCAGGTTTCGTAAAAGCAATGTGGTGTGGTGATGAAGCATGTGAGCTTGAAATCAAAGAAAAAACAGGGGCAACATCAAGATGTATGCCATTTGAACAAGAAGAGATCACAGATACTTGCGTATGCTGTGGCAAACCAGCGAAGAAAATGGTTTACTGGGGTAGAGCATACTAAGACTGGCTGGTCGTAAAAAATTACAAATCCTAGAACGATTGCTGACCTCGTTCTAGGATTTTTCTTTTTTGAAAAAACTAGGGGACTAAGGTCACCCTTGTTAGAAGTGCTAGGGATGACGATAAATAAGTAAGGCGTAATAGATAGGCACCGGGGATAGATGAGAAGAAGTGAGAGAATTTGTAAGATGAAAAAATTAGAAATCCAAAAACAATTTGATAAAGTAGCAGAATCTTATGATTTTGTAGCATCCCTTACGGAAGAACCTGATCAGCGCATACTTGAGTGTTTGCCAAAACGGCTCAACAGGGCACTTGATATTGGCTGTGGTTCGGGAAACAATGGGTTATTTCTAGCGAAGCATTTTAATGAAGTGATTGGAATAGATATCTCCTCGCAATTCATTAGCCTTGCAAATGAGAAGAAAAGAGATGCACAGATAGAAAACGTAGCATTTATGAAAATGGATGCGGAAAATATCAATATTCCTATACAGTTTGATATGATTCATAGCAGAACGACATTTCATCATTTAGATGTAGAAAAAGTGGTGGAAAAGTGTATTGCTTTACTAAATCCAGGTGGTGTACTGTATATTAAAGATAATGTATCAGAGACACCAACACCGCCAACGTATGTCTATGTAGTGGGTGCAATACTAGATTTTGTGCCACGTTGGAAAAAGTATGGGTTTAGTAATGCGTGGCGTATTTTTCAACATGAGGTATCTAGAGACTGGCTGGGGCATCTAGCCACAGATAGGTATTTATCAGAGCAAGAATATGAGGCGTTATACACCAAGATCTTACCGGGATGTGAACTTGTAAGAGAAGGCTGGGCAATGCATGTGATTTGGAAAAAACCACACTAAATAAAAAGCCAAGGCATACGTTTGTAAAATACGTATGCCTTGGCTTTTGTAATGAGCATCATGGCAGAAGATCTTTTTCGATCTCACGAATAGCGCCTGTTTGGGCATCAATTTCTATATCATATTCATAATTTCCTAACTTCACACTAATATTATAGTGTGGGACGAATTCGTCACCTTCATAGGTAACGCCAGTGATTTCGCCACCAGGCACTTCTTTGAGTGCAATGGATTTGGCATCTTCTTCAGAAAATGTTGGCGGTGTGAGGGTCTCAGGATTTGGATCAAATTCCTTTTCTGTGCCACGGATCGCACCTGTATAGGCATCGATCTCAAAGTCATATTCTACATTGCCATGAATCACAGTCACATCATAATGAGCTGTTAGGTCATTTAAGTCCCTATCAATCTCTGTAATGGTACCATTAGGTACTTCGGCAAGAACAATTGCTTTAATGGCTTCTTCTGTAAGAAGGGTTTGTGTGGCATCGGGTGTAGTGGCACTAGGAGATTCGATAGCTGGTGTAGGTGTTGTATCAGGCATGGCCTCAGGGGATGCACAACCTACCAATAAAAGTGTTGTGAGTAAAATAAATAATTTTTTTGTAAGTTTCATGTGTTTGCTCCTTCTCTATTGCAATAAGCTTAGGGTGAACTTTTTTGTTGGATCTCATACTTTTTTGAGTTACCTTTTCTGAAAAAAGGACATACTATAGTAAAATCATTTATTGAATATGAGGTGAATCAACATGAAGAAACTTTTATATATCACAGCAAGTCCATCCTCAGAACAAAACTCTATTAGTAAAAAATTAGGTCGTGTATTAGTGAACAAATACCTAGAAAAAAATAAGGAGTATGAGCTGGAAGAAGTAGAGCTTTATAGCACACATATTCCAGAGGTGAATCCGAAGTATCTAGGAGATGAAGTGAAGCTTGTACAAGGGGAAGACTATGATAAACTAAGTAGCGAAGAAAAGAAAGAAGTAGATCGTATTGATGAACTAGGCGATCAATTCCTCGCTGCGGATACGTATATTATTGCATCACCTATGTGGGATCTTAGCTTTCCTGCACGTCTCAAGATGTATATTGACTGCATTTGCTTGGGTGGAAAAGTCATTGCATTTGGTGATGAAAAGCAAAAACCTAAGGGGCTATTAGGTGACAAAACAAGAACGATGATCTACCTCCAAACCTCTGGTGGAGACTTCCCATTCTTTATTGAATTTAAAGTGAACCATGGTGTACAATATTGTAAAGATCTCTTCAAAGGCCTGGGTGTCAAACATTTCGAAAAGATTTTAGTTGAGGGCGTGGTGCAATATGAAGAGGAACAAGAAAAATATCTTAATAAAGCATATGACCAGATTAATCAGTTGATTGAACGGTTGTAATCAAAAATAGATAAGGGGGATTTATGAAAAAAGTACTCAAGTTTCTATTTAGTAGAATGTGTATCGTGGGCGTACTGATCTTGGTGCAAGCAGTAATACTCGGAAGTGCTATCATGAAGGTCTCAGACTACTTTGTATACTTTTATTTTTGCTGTACTTTACTCAGTATTGCAGTTGTCTTATACATCTTAAGTACAACAGAAAATCCATCTTATAAACTGGCTTGGACAATACCTATTTTGATTATCCCTGTATTTGGTGGATTATTTTATCTCATGTTTGGGATGAACAAAGTAGGAAAGAGACTCAGAAGACAGATGAAACTTGTAGCAGAAAAAAGTGAAAAGCTTTTGATCCAGGATGAAGCGGTAATGGCGGAGATCGGGAAAGAAGATCCGAGAGTATTGACCCAGACAAGGTATATCAAGAACTGCTCGTTATTTCCTATCTACAAGCATACAACCACAGAGTATTTGAGTCCTGGAGAAAGTTTCTTTGAAAGGCTCAAAGAAGAGCTTGAGAAGGCGGAGCACTTTATCTTTATGGAATACTTTATCGTACAAGAAGGACTGATGTGGGATAGTATACTAGAGATTATGGTACGTAAAGCAAAGGAAGGCGTGGATGTACGTATGCTGTATGATGATGCAGGGACTATCCAGACGCTGCCTTATAAGTACAATGAAAAACTTGAAAATATGGGCATTAAGACAGCTGTTTTCAATGAGATTACAGCAGCACTTTCTCTTAAGATGAATAATAGAGACCATAGAAAGATCACAGTGATCGATGGGCATACAGGATTTACAGGTGGGATCAATCTCGCAGATGAATACATCAATCATTATGAAAAACATGGTCACTGGAAAGATGCTTCTCTGATGTTAAAAGGAGAAGCTGTATGGAATCTCACTTTGATGTTCCTACAAATTTGGGATTTTGAAAGGCCAAATGATGATGATTATGAAGCCTTTAGGCCTAACAAATATCATCCAGAACCTTTTGAATCAGATGGGTATGTACAGCCGTATGCAGATAGTCCACTAGACGGGGAGGTATTAGGTGAAAATGTCTATCTCAATATCATCAATAAGGCAAAGGATTATGTGTATATCAACACACCGTACCTGATTGTAGACAATGAATTGGTGACGGCGCTGACTTTAGCAGCTAAGGCAGGAATCGATGTGCGCATCGTCACACCGCACAAGGCGGACAAATGGTATGTCCATATTTTGACGAGAGCGTATTATGCGCAGCTTATTGAAGCAGGGGTAAAGATCTATGAATATACACCTGGATTTATTCACTCCAAGACATTTGTGAGTGATGATGAGATCGGTGTAGTTGGTACGATCAACTTAGATTTTAGAAGTCTATATCTGCACTTTGAGTGTGCAACTTGGCTCTACAAGACGCAGTCTGTATTGGCAATAAGAGAAGATTTCATTAAGACTTTGGAGCGTTGTCAGGAGATCACGCTAGAAGAGACGAGGCAGGTCAAATGGATCACACGTGTTGTCCGTTCTGTGCTTAGAGTCTTTTCACCACTTATGTAAAAAAATAGAGAGCTACAAATCTATTAGATTTGTAGCTCTCTATTTTTCTTGCATGAAAATGCTACTTCGCAGTATTTCATTACTGATCGAACCAATACGTGACCTTTGGTCGCGTTTGCTTTTTTACAGTTTGATATCAATCTGAGAACCTATGTGAGGATTCACAGAAAGCTCCATGCCTTTGAGCATATCTGCCATGAACTGATTTGTTTGTTCAGTTGTATCCATAGCCATCTTGGTCACAGCTACGCCTACTTGAACACCTAGATTTTGTTGACTCATCATCATTGATAATGCAGCAATATCCATAACGGCCTCCCTTTAGTTGAAAAGTAGGAGAGACGATCTGTCTCTCTACCTTGAATATCGGAACAACTGAGATAAAGAGAAATAGACACAAGTCAATTTAATAGTATTAAAGATTGTGATAATATAAATAAGTAAGTAAATTGTTTTGGGAGGAATACAAATGAAAAAAATATGGAAAAGTATCATGGTTTTGGGGATGACACTTGCCCTAGCAGGATGTAGTGGACAGGCAGCTGCGACAGCTGAGCCGATTCATGTAGCAGCGCTCAATGGCCCAACAGGTATGGGAATCGTAAAATTGATTGATGAGACTGATCGCTATGATGTGGCGCTTTATCAAAACCCGGATGAGATCGTAGGGAAAGTCGTAAGTGGTGAAGTAGATGTAGCGTGTGTGCCATCCAATATGGCAGCAGTGCTTTACAACAAGACGAAAGGAACAGATGCTGAAATTGGTCTACTAGGAATTAATACATGGGGTGTATTATATCTGGTGGAAAACAATGCAGGCGTAAGTGAATTAGAAGATCTGAAGGGTAAGACAGTTCTGGCAAGTGGTAAGGGTTCTACGCCAGAGTTCGTCTTGACTGAGATTCTCGCTCAGAATGGGCTCAAACTTGGTGAAGATGTTAAGGTAGAGTATCTGGCAAATCATGCGGATATCGCATCTACATTAGCAAGTCAGGAAGGAGCAGTGGCACTATTGCCACAACCCTTTGTAACCACAGTATTGGCAAAGAATCCGAAAGTAACTGTGGCAATGGATCTCAATACAATATGGGAGGACATGACACGGTCTAAACTTCCTATGGGGACAATGATTGCTAATAAAGCTTATGTTGAAGCTAATAAACAAGTGATAGATGATTTTATAAAAGACTATACCAAGTCAGTAAGATTTGTCAATGAAGAGGTAGATGCAGCAGCAGAGCTGATTGCAAAGCATCAGATTATACCAAGTGTAGAACTTGCCAAAAAAGCAATTCCAGAGTGTCATATTGCTTGGTCACCAGCACCATGGGCTAAGGATAGTCTGCAGCCGTTTTATGAAGTGCTAAAAGCACAGGAACCAAAGGCAGTAGGAGGCCAGTTACCAGATGAAGCGTTCTACGATTGGCGTTAGCCTGATCTGGCTAGCTATTTGGCAATTGGCATATATAGGTGTAGGAAGTGAACTGCTACTCCCGTCCCCGATACAGACTGTCAGTGCGTTGGGACAGATGCTCATCACAACAGATTTTTATATCAATGTGGGTGTAACCTTTTGGCGGGTGTTATTAGGTGTAGCGATCTCTATGCTACTAGGTGTGGTGAATGCACTTGGTGCTTATTATATCAAGTGGCTGGAGGTGTTTTTATCACCTTTAGTAACGACTTTGAAGGTGACACCTGTGATGGCGATTATTGTATTAGCCTTATTGTGGTTTAAATCGGCTACTATACCCGTTTTTGTGTGTTTCCTGATGTGTTACCCCATAGCTTATACAAATACGCTTACAGGGCTAAAAACAGTGGATAAACAGCTATTAGAGATGTCACGTGTATTTGAGGTGTCTAAGCGCAAAGTATTACGTCAGATTTATTTGCCTCATATTCAGCCGTATCTGGCTTCTGCACTTAAGTTAGTGGTAGGTTTATCTTGGAAAGTTGTGATCGCAGCGGAAGTGCTTGCGGTACCACCATACTCTATGGGATACAATTTGCTGAGTGCTAAGGTGTATTTGGAGTCAGATCAACTCTTTGCATGGGTAATAGTCATTATCGTACTGAGTACATTGTGCGAGACTTTAGTAGGGCGTCTTATGGCGTGCCAAAGAGGAGGCGCATATGATCAGCATTAGAGGACTTACCAAAATGTATGGCAAGCAAAAGATCTATGAGGGATTGGATGCTTCAATAGAACACGGAAAAGTCACAGCAGTCATGGGACCATCTGGATGTGGCAAAACAACGCTACTTAGAATATTGGCAGGGCTTGAACCTTATGAGCAGGGGCAAATCTTAGGACTAGAAGATCAGCGTATTGGAATGGTCTTTCAAGAAGATCGCCTCATTCCTTGGCTGACGGTAGAAGAGAACATACAGTTTGTCGTAGAGGCGGAGTATCCCATCAGTGAACTGTTGACGTTATTAGGGTTAGGTGGTTTGGAAAAAGCAAAGATTCATGAGTTAAGTGGTGGGATGCAAAGGCGTGTAAGCTTAGGCAGGGCGCTAGCTTATGAAGGAGATATTTTATTAATGGATGAGCCATTTAAGGGAATTGATGAGGTGTTCAAGCGCCAACTCATGGAGTGGCTCAGACAAAAATGGGTGCTTGGGCAGCAAACTGTGTTATGGATTACACATGATTTGGAAGAGGCGAAATTTTTAGCGGACCATATATGGAAAATTTCGGATAAATAATCATGGACAAACTGGTTATAAATGGTATAATGAGGAAGTAATGTTATCAAAGTAATTATTTTAAAAAAAGCCAACCTTAATAATTAAGATAAAAAGCTCCCAAAGAATATTCTTTGGGAGTTTTTTGCATATATTTAAAATAGAGCCGAGTTACCAAGGGGGACACCTAATGGTTACGAAAAAACAACTGCTATTTTTACTATGTGTATTCTTTGGGACAATAGGAATTTTGGGATTTACGCAAGCGGAACTGATGTGTGTGACAAAGGTCTATCAATGGTCTATGAAACCAACACTCAGAGAAGGAGATCTACTTTTGGTGGAAAAAGTAAGTTATCGCTTGAGGGAACCTAAGCGGGGGGAGATCGTCATCTTGCTTAAGGAACCTGGAAAAGGGATAGAAAAAACGTACATAGGCAGATTTTTGGTAGACTACAAAAACAAGTATGAGCAGAAACCTGAGAGAGAACGCTATGTCAAACGTGTGATTGGATTACCAGGAGATGAAATTGATATTAAGAATGGGGCGGTTTATATTAATGGCAACAAATTAGATGAGCCTTATACGATCGGGCTTACAGTAGATACCAAGGGGAACTACCCACGTGTGGTACCAGAAGGCTGCTATTTTGTGCTCGGAGACAATAGAGAAAATAGTATAGATAGTAGAGTGTTTGGATGTATCACAAGGGATCAACTTGAGAGCCGTGTCTGGGTAAAAATGTGGCAAAAACAGTAGCAAAGCATTGCTTGTTTGAATATGTAGTAGTAGGAACTTATAACCAAAGGAGCTACTTTATATGATCAATGCATGCAGAGACCTTAATGAACTACATCCAAAAGTAAAAGAACTTGCCGAAAAATTGATAGCAGCTTGTGAACAAGAAGGCATCAAAATAGGTGTAAGTGAGACATATCGTACAAAGGAAAGACAAGATTATCTTTATGAACAAGGACGTACAAGACCCGGCAATATTGTAACTTATGCCAAAGGATCGGACATGAGATCTTACCATCAGTGGCGACTGGCATTTGATGTGTACCAAAATGTTAAAGGACGCGAATATGATAGTGCGGTACTTAAGAGAATCGGAATTATAGGGATGAAACTTGGATTAGAGTGGGGGGGAAGCTGGAGTGGTTTCAAAGATACACCTCATTTTCAATATACATTTGGACTCAGTATTCAAGAACTGAGAGGTGGTAAGCAACCACCGACTATAGCCCCAAAAGATACAGTTCAGGAAGGCTATGAAGCGGCAATAAAAAAACTTGTTAAGGTAGGGGTTATCACACAAACAGAGAATTGGTTGCCGGACCCTGTGTTGAAATATATGAAAATACTCATCATCAAATTGGGTGAACGGATTTTACAGGAAAAAGACTATGATAAAATTATTGATATTTTTGCAAAGAATACAACGATCCTACAAACAGATATTTGGAAAAAAGGGACCTATACCACAGTACAGGCTAAATACTTTATTCAGAAAATCGTAAAATATCTATAAAAAGACTCGAAGGCTACCTACATATTTTGGTAGCCTTATTACTTGCAACTAATGGTATAATAGAAGGGACTTTTTTTACCAAAGGAGATAGCGATGTATAAATTAATAGCATTAGATATGGACGGTACTTTATTAACGAAAGATCATACAATTTCAGATAGAACAAAAGAAGCCATTGAGAAGGCGCGTATGAAGGGGCACAAAGTAGTACTTGCTACAGGGAGACCAATTGCAGGTGTAACAGCTTACCTTGAAGAACTCGGGCTTACAACAGAAGATGATTATGTGATTAGCTACAATGGGGCACTCGTTCAAAATGTGGGAACAAAAGAAGTGATTAGCCACGT
>JBOFIR010000188.1:0-2368 GCA_051650265.1 Cellulosilyticaceae bacterium | reverse complement strand
ATAGGCCTATCCATGGCGATTATGACTTTGTTACTTGTCGCTGGTTTTACAAAGAAGGCTTACTGCGCGATATTAGGCTCAACGTTTGCTTCTTTGATTACCTGTATGATGGCTCTGGTATTCGGAGAGATGTTTAAGATCCATGGCGCAGTCATGCCTTGGTCAGAGTCTTTACTTTATGCAGGATTTGGCAATTTGGATCTCACTATGATTTATCAAGCGGCTATCTATTTATCGTGTTCAGGTGCAATTGTGGATCTTTCTATCGATATCTCTGCAGCGATTGAAGAGATTGTAGATAAGAAACCGGATATTAGTCGTAGGGAGATTCTTTTATCAGGATTCAATGTGGGGCGCTCTGTCGTGGGATCACAGGCTACGACGCTTCTGCTTGCCTATATGGGAAGTTTTATTACGGTCCTAATGGTTTATATGGCACAGGGGACGCCAATGATGAGTATTTTTAATTCTCAGTCGATCGCTTCAGAAGTACTTCATACATTGATTGGTTGTATAGGACTCGTGATTGTTTCACCATTAACTTCGGTAATTTGTAGTATTATTTATAAAAGAAATACCCAGTAAGCAAAAATATGGTAAAATAGTAAGGTGTAAAGATGGATGGTGGAGGTCTAGGAAAATGAATACCTTATTATTTTATTTTGCCTGTGCAGTCGTTACTTTTGGGGTAAGTTGGTATTATGTGGTTAACTATGAAGCGTTCTGTCATGAAGCTTTTGCATCATTTCGTTTGCACTCTAAGGAGGAGGCAGATGAGATGGGGCGCTATTATGAAAATAGCATTAAGGTATACCAACCGATTGTGCGTATGGCCTGTATTCAGTCTGCAAGTCTGAGTGCAAGTTGCTTTTTGCTCGTAGCAGCGGGGTTAAGAGGGGGCATTATGCTCTTTTTGATGATCTTACAGATGGTATGCCTTTTGATTGTTGTAGCGGAGGGCTGGTACATATGGTTTATGACAATTGCAAAAGAGAAAATGTATTTCGAAACAGATACCACAGAAGAAGCAGAGAGACACTTTGAAGCGCTCAAGAAGAAGCTTTTGATAAGAAACTTTAAAAATTATAAGTGGATTAAACGTATGTTGTATGGTGGGGTAGGAATCAATGGGACACTTTTGATTGCAGTGATCTTGTACTTTTTTACACTGAGCTAACGTATAACGCCTTCCTATGAGGCATATAGATGGAATAAGTATGGTAACATACGGAGGAATTGGCATAGGAGGCAGCGTGATGACCGTTTGGAAACAAAAACAGCCAGCGTGTGGAACCTGTAAATTCTGGTGTGGTGAACGGAAAATTGATTTTGAAACGGGTGTGGTGGAAGCCATCACAAAAAAAGGATTATGTGCAGGTTGGCATGCAGTCTTTAGAGGTAACACGACTTCAGAAGACGAGAGCTGTAATGCTTGGGAAACATTAGAAGATTGATGAAGCAAAGGGAGCAAATGGTGATCTGCTCTCTTTTCTTTTTATGTTGAAAAGGGATGACAGCATATGGCGTGTCGTAGTATAATAAATGGGACATTAAGACAAGCTTATATTTAAGGAGGGCTTAAATATGCCTATGCTAAGAGTAAGAGGTGTAGATGAGTTTGAAGTGAAGGTAGCAAGTGGTACACTGATAGATGAGCTCGCTACTATTGTAGGATGCCCAAGAGATTATTTTACGATAGAGATGGTGAGGAGCCACTTTATTATGGATGGTCAGACAGTACCTGCACCAGCACTTATAGAGGTTGCTTGGTTTGATAGAGGACAGGCGGTACGTGATGAAGTTGCAGCATGTATCACCAAACATCTAAAGGGATCAAGACCTTATTTGGAAGTTTATTTCATTACATTAGAAGAAAGTGCATACTATGAAAATGGTGTTCACTTCTAGGCCTATGCCAATAAAATAGATAATATAAAAGGAGCAAGGGAATAATGGAACAATTCAAAACAAAAGGTGTATGTGCATCAGAGATTTTATTTGAGATCAAAGATGGGATTATCGAAAAAGTAGAATTTGTTAATGGCTGTCCTGGTAATACGATGGGCGTTGCAGTGCTTATCCAAGGTATGAAAGTGGAAGAAGCTATTGGTCGTCTTAAAGGAATTGACTGTCGTGGACGTGGCACATCATGTCCAGATCAACTTGCACAAGCACTTGAGAAATACATACAAGCGTAGACAAAGTAGATTTATTCTACTTTTTTTACGTTTACAATATATATAGTAGAGAGTAAAAGAAGGAAAGGAATTAGCTTATGAAAATTGTAATACAAAAATTTGGAGGAACCTCTGTTGCAACCAAAGAGGCAAGAGAGGCTGTCATAAGCAAAGTCACCCAGCTTAAAGAT
>JBOFIR010000187.1:0-2963 GCA_051650265.1 Cellulosilyticaceae bacterium | reverse complement strand
GCACCTACTTCATTCCATCTATACGCATTCATCGCGAAAATAAGTGGGGCACCAATACCACCTGCTCCTACAAGTCCAAGTACTGTCGCATCTCTTAAGTTCATATCAAAACGATAAATGATTGTGGAAGCAAAGTCTGGCATAAGCTGTGGCAAAATACCATATCTAATCTTCTGGAAAGTTGTACAGCCACAAGCATCTAATGATTCTAAAATTCTAATATCTATATCTTCAATCGCTTCAATATACATTTTTGCTACCATCCCGATTGACGCAAGTGACATGGTGAGTAAACCTGCAAAAGGACCTGGTCCTGTCACCCTAATAAACATCAATCCATACACAAAAGTAGGGATAGTTCTGATCGCCATAATAATGAAACGCCCAAGTAAAGCTATTGGCTTCGGTACGACATTCGTTGCACTTAGAAATGCGATGGGGATTGCTAAAATAGCCCCTACAATTGTTCCTAAAAAGGCAATACACATTGTCTCTAATAAAAGATAAGGTACCCCCTGAGGTGTAAAGTTGAATAAAAATGAAGTATCTGGTCTCAAGATCCCACCAATAATTTTATTGGCTATCCCTAATCCACCCTGTGCAAATCCACCAAACTGTATCGCTCCACTTGACCATCCCACTAAGATGACAAAAATCAGCGCTGCTACTACTTGAAAAATCCACGTCTTAGGTTGTTTGTCTAATTGTGCTTTGATCTTTTCTTGATTAATTGCTTTATCCATGTTGCTTCCTCCCACCTAAGTTAATTTCTTACGCAGATAATGACTTATACCTTCAATAACCATAACTGCTACAAATAGCGTAATCAGAATCATACCTACACTGTTATACTGTCTCCAACCAATCTTCTCATTTAAGATTAGACCAAGACCACCAGCCCCTACATATCCTAAGATAGAAGCATATCTTACATTTCCTTCAAAACAGAATAAGCAGTTGGCAATATAACTTGGTAATACTTGTGGTACAATAGCCGCTAAAAACGCTCTAAGTCTAGTAGCACCAAACGACTCCATTGCTTCATAAGCACCCATATCCACTGTTTCAATTTGCTCATAAAGGAGCTTCCCAATGTAAGCAAATGTAAAGACTGCAATAGCCGTTGTCCCAGCAAGTGTACCTAGACCGAAGATATAAGTAGCAATCAGTGCGATAACAAGTGTCGGCATCGTTCTTACTAAACTAAGTAATAAACGTGTAAGTGAAATAATCACTCTACTCCCTACTACATTGCTTGCTGCTAAGATGGCAAAAGGTATCGCTGCTAAAGCACCAATCACTGAACCTAATAAAGACATCTTAATCGTATCAAATAACGGTGTCCAAATCGCTCCTAAATAGCCCCAATCTGGTGGCACCATTTGTTTTAAAATATCAAAGAAGTACTTCCCTCTTTTGATAATGACAGATAGCTCAAACCCTGTTACTTCTACCGAAATCCATGTTGCAATTAAAATAAGTACAATCACTAAAGGCATACGTGAACGTGGTTCTAATATTTCTTTTCCATCATTGAGTCTGATTTTCTTTGGCGGAAAAATCTTATCATATAAATTCATCTTAGCCCTCCATCTTACCGATCTCTTGTCCACAATAAATTTGATCTAAAATTTCTTGTGTAACAGCTTTACTCGGTCCATCATAAACAACCTCACCTGCTCTAATCCCGATGACACGATCTGCATACTCTAAAGCTAAATCAACATGGTGGATATTAATGAGTACAGAAATATTCATATCTCTATTGATACGTCTAAAGTCATTCATAACTTGTTTGGCTGTGACTGGGTCAAGTGCTGCAACAGGTTCATCAGCTAACATAATCTTTGGATGCTGTGCTAAAGTTCTCGCTAATGCTACCCTTTGTTGTTGCCCACCTGAAAGTTGATCTACTCTGGTATACGCTTTATCTAAAATACCTACTTTATCTAAAGCTTCTAATGCCGCAATTTTATGCTTTTCAGGATAGACACCTAAAAGCACTCTCCAAAATGGTAAGTCTGGGATATTGGAAGTCAAAACATTTTTTATAACTGTCGTTCTTGTTACTAAGTTAAAAGATTGGAAGATCATCCCTATTTCTCTACGGAATTTTCTAAGTGATTTGCCTTTTAAACGACTTACCTCTACGCCATCTACTGTGAGTGTCCCTTCTGAAATATCATGTACACGATTAATCGTACGAATAAGTGTAGACTTTCCTGCTCCTGAAAGCCCTATGATGGCTACGAATTCCCCTTGTTCAATTTCAAGAGATACATTTTTTAATCCCTTAAATCCGTTCGGGTATACTTTACTTACATTTTCAAATTTAATCATACAATCTTCACTGCTCCTCTAAAATAAGGTAAATTTTACTTTTTTAAAAAAATAATGGGCGAGTCATAGAACTCCCCCATTATTTTTAGATCTCTCAACTTATTTGCCAGCGTTAAGTTCTTGAATTAATTGTTGAGCTGCACGTTCGTTGTCATAATCCTCTGGTATTGCTACTTGGTATCCTTTGTGGCTATAGATATCAATGACTGCTTTACCTTCTTCTGTGTTACCAATATTGATAAATGCATTTTGAAGTGCTTTTTTGAAATCTTCATCCATAATCTCAGAAGTTGTACTTACACTTACTGTATCATTGTAAATGCCTGGTGTTACCCCAATAATATTTGTTTCATCCCAGATAGAAGCTGTTCTTCCAAACTCTTCTGTCCATTTATTTTCATTGTCACGACGTAAGTCTGCATACCCTACTAAAATATCAATTTGACCAGATGCAAGACGTGCCATCGCACTACCATAAGAATCAGCTTGTACTGCACTTGCTAAATCTGTTAAGCTCTTACCATAGTTTTCTTGTAACCATAATGATGGGTAGATATAACCTGCTGGAGATGTAGAAGACATGATACTCCAGTTTGCTGAGTTAAGGTCTTCCCAAGTTAATG
>JBOFIR010000186.1:0-14929 GCA_051650265.1 Cellulosilyticaceae bacterium | reverse complement strand
ACCTAATATTAGCACCTATAGTAGGGGGACTACTTGCGGGGATGGATCGCAAAATCTCAGCACGTATGCAGGGGCGTATAGGACCGCCAATCCTACAGCCATTCTATGATGTGATGAAGCTCTTCCAAAAGGAGACGCTTACGACACATACCACACAAAAGTTATATGTTGGGTGCTTTTTGGTCTTTATGATGTTTACAGGGGTATTATTTTTTGCAGGAGGAGATTTGCTCCTCATGTTCTTTTCTTTTACTTTAGCAAGTATTTTCTTTGTACTTGCAGCCTATAGTTCTGGTTCACCTTATAGTGCGATTGGTGCTGAGCGTGAGCTGCTTCAGATGATGGCCTATGAACCTGTGGTACTCATGACGGCAGTCGGTTTTTTCAAAGTAACGGGAACTTTTGACGTGACACAGATGACGCGTGCACAGGTGCCAGCCATTTTATGTTTGCCAGGTGTATTTGTAGGCTTTGTCTACATTCTCACCATCAAGCTACGTAAATCACCTTTTGATTTAAGTACCTCTCATCACGGGCATCAAGAGATTGTCAAAGGTCTGACGACAGAGTGTTCAGGGAGTACGCTTGCACTCATTGAGATTGCACATTGGTATGAGAATGTCCTACTCTTAGGAATTGTAGTCTTATTCTTTTTGTGGGAGTCACCTTGGAGTATTGTGTTAGCCCTTTTTATGGGTCTACTTGTGTATTTTCTAGAAATCGTGGTTGATAATGTATGCGCAAGGGTCAAGTGGCAGCTTCTCTTCAAGAGTGCATGGCTCATAGGCGGCGCGTGTGTATTTGTGAATCTATTTGTCTTAGCACTGCTGGAATAGGGAGGAAGCGCATGAAAAGTTATCTGAAGAAGTCTCCTTGGATCATGCATTATGATGGTTCAAGTTGCAATGGATGTGATATAGAAGTCTTAGCGTGTTTGACACCACTCTATGATGTGGAGCGCTTTGGTGTGATTAATACAGGCAATCCCAAACATGCGGATATTTTGCTCGTGACAGGCTCTGTCAATGCTCAGAATGCACCGGTGCTTACGCAGCTCTATGAGCAGATGGCAGAGCCCAAAGTGGTGGTGGCAATAGGCATCTGTGCTACATCAGGGGGGATCTTTGCGGAGTGTTACAATGTCAAAGGTGGTATCAATCAGGTCATTCCGGTGGATATCTATGTGCCAGGATGTGCCGCAAGGCCAGAAGCGATTATAGATGGGGTAGTGCGGGCGCTAGCCGTATTGGAGGAAAAAAGTCATGAGCGTTAAAGATGGCATGAGACAAGAGATTCGTATCGATGAGCTTTTGGGGGAGGTTCAGAAATTAAAGCGTGCAAACTACCGCTTGGTACAAATAAGTTGCACGACCTTAGAAGCTGTTTATGAGCTGTACTACACATTTGAACAGAGTAGTGAGTTGAAACACCTACTTATTCAGTGTGGGTTTGACACGTGTGTACCGAGTATCACATCGTTTTACCAGCCAGCATTTCTTTATGAGAATGAGATCCATGACCTATTTGGTATTGATGTGGCACACATGAGTATTGATTATCAAGGCAGTCTTTATCAAGTTGCAGAGCAGATGCCATTTGGGCCAAAGCTTACTAAGGAGGGCCAAAAAGATGAGTAAACAAAGTATTATTCCGTTTGGACCACAACATCCCGTATTGCCAGAGCCCATTCATCTTGATCTTGTGATCCAAGATGAACGGGTGGTGGAGGCCATTCCTTCGATTGGATTTATCCATAGAGGGCTGGAAAAGTTGGTGCAGAAAAAAGATTATCAAGAATATGTATACGTTGCAGAACGTATCTGTGGGATTTGTAGTTTTATGCATGGAATGGGATATTGTGAGGCCATAGAGAATGTGATGGATGTAGAGGTGCCAGATCGGGCGCAGTACCTACGTACATTGTGGGCGGAACTTTCGCGTGTACACAGCCACTTATTGTGGTTGGGGCTGCTTGCAGATGCTTTTGGCTTTGAAAGTTTGTTCATGCAATGTTGGCGGATGCGTGAGAAAGTATTGGATCTTTTTGAGATGACAACAGGTGGGCGTGTGATCTTTTCAGTGTGTAAGGTAGGTGGCGTGCGCAAAGATATGGATCAAGAGCAGCTGAGGGTCATCAAAAGCACCTTGCTCACCTTACTTGAAGAACTCAAACCCTTGGAAAGGGTGTTTTTTGGAGACTACACAGTAAAGCATCGCTTGGTAGGCGTAGGTGTGCTGGATAAAAAGATGGCACATGATTTAGGGACAGTGGGACCGATGGCAAGAGCAAGTGGCTTGATGTTTGATGTGAGGCAACTCGGATACGGTGCCTATAGTAAGCTAGAATTTGAGCCAATTGTTCATGACGATGGCGATAGTTATAGTCGATGTGTGGTACGGTTCAAAGAGATTCAGCAGAGTATTCACCTGATTGTGCAGATGATTGAGAAGATACCGCAAGGAGATCTTTCGGTGAAGGTGACAGGCAATCCAAAGGGAGATTACTTTGCACGGCTTGAGCAGCCACGCGGTGAGGTGATCTATTACGTACGAGGCAATGGGACCAAGTTTCTTGATCGTATGCGTGTGAGGACTCCTACTTTTGCAAATATACCTGCACTCCTACAGACACTTAAGGGGTGTGAGCTTGCAGACGTTCCAATATTGATCCTGACTATAGACCCGTGTATTAGCTGTACAGAAAGATAGGAGGTGCCGAGATGGGATTTATGGATTTTTGTCATGTTGTTTTGAAAAATTTGGTGCAGGCACCAGTGACCAAGAAGTACCCAGAGGCACCTTGCCGTGTATTTGAACGTACTAGGGGTCATGTAGCAATTCAAATTGAGCAGTGTATATTTTGTGGCATTTGTTCCAAGAAATGTCCTACCCACGCCATCAGGGTAGATAAAGCGCAGAAAACCTGGGAGATTGAAAGACTCCAATGTATTCAGTGCAATAGTTGTGTTGAGCAGTGTCCTAAGAAGTGTCTTGAGATGGCCAATAGCTATACACCGCCAACCACAGGGAGCCAAAAGGACGTCTACCATGCATGAGTACCCCATCACCTGTGAGATCTTAAGGCTTGCAGAGGCGCACAGTATGGCGGTGCAAAGTAAGAAGGTAATTGAAATTGGATTAGTGGTGGGCGATGACTCAGGGTTTATAGGTGACTCTATTCAGATGTATTTTGAAGTATTAGCACGTGGTACAGTGTGTGAGCAGGCAAAGATTCATATCACACACATTAGACCTAAGATGCGTTGCATGCAGTGTGAGCAGTTGTTTGAAAGAAAATGGCTTTCTTTTAACTGTCCAGCATGTGGGAGTATGGGAAGTCCTACTGAAATAGGGAAAGAATTTTACTTAGAATATATTAAAGTGGAGGAATGAAGATGTCAGCGCAAAAGATAGAGATTATGGCCAATATGATGGATGCCAATGAGCGCATCGCACAAGAGACCAATCAGTGCCTTACGGAAAAAGGAATCTTTGTGATCAATGTGATGGGAGCGCCTGGTGCGGGGAAAACTTCTGTGATCACAGCGCTTATTCAGGGTTTAGAAGATACCAAGTGTTATGTAGTAGAAGGCGACATTGAATCAGATCTTGATACAAGAAAGCTTCAGGAGATGGGAATTGAAGCACTTCAAATCAATACGCATGGTGCATGTCATCTGGATGCACCCACATTGCAAGAGGCGCTAGTCGCTATTCCTAACAAGAAGCCTGGTGTACTCTTTATAGAAAATATCGGCAATCTTGTATGTCCTGCAGAGTTTGTGATTGGTGAGCATATTAAACTACTTGTAACAACAGTGACAGAAGGCAGTGATAAACCTTATAAGTATCCATTAGCGTTTGAGAAGGCTGACGTCATTGTGATCAATAAAGCGGACTTGATGCCTTATGTAGACTTTGATGAGGACTTTTTTATGGCAGGGGTGAGGGCGCTTAATCCTACAGCGTGTATCGTTAAGGGCAATTCCAAAGACAAAAAAACTTACGAAGAAGTGGTGACATGGATCAAAGAACGCGTAGCAATGCTCAAACATTAGAAATTACCCTATATGGGATGGTACAGGGGATTGGCTTTCGGCCATTTATCGTGCAGCTTGCGGCGGCTTATGACGTGACAGGGTGTGTGGCCAACAAGGGGGGCTTTGTGGTGGTAACGGTGACGGGTACCGTGCAGGTACTAGAAGCCTTTATCAAAGCACTCAAGGTGCAAGCCCCACCGCAGGCACAGATCATTCATATGGCAGTCTCAGAACGTACGGTGCAAGCGTTTGAGGGATTTGAGATTGTAGAGAGCAAAGAAGGGGATAGTCCGTGGGTGATGCTACCTGCGGACCTTCCTATATGCGAGGAGTGCCTCTCGGAGCTTGATAGTCAGGAAGATCGGCGTGTAGCACATCCACTCATCAGTTGTATGCGTTGTGGTCCCCGTTATAGCATGATACGTGATATTCCTTATGACAGGGAAATGACGACAATGGATGTATTTGAAATGTGTGGGACGTGCCAAGAAGAATATGAAGACCGTACCAATAGACGTTATTATGCCCAAACTATTAGTTGCCACGACTGTGGTCCTTATTTGAAATATCAGCATACAATAGATGGCCAGCTTGAGACAAGCATCTATCAGCGCGAGGTAGCATTGCAAGTGGCTATAGAGGACTTGAAAAAGGGGAGATGTGTAGCAATTAAAGGCATAGGGGGCTACCATCTTGCGTGTAGCCCTTTCGAAGAACAAGGCGTAAGTAAGCTCAGACAACTCAAAGGGCGTGAGACCAAGCCTTTTGCAGTAATGTTTGAAAATCTAGAACAAATTAAAGCGTACTGTCAGGTGAGTGTGGCAGAAGAAGAATTACTCCTTTCAAATGCAAGACCAATCGTCTTGCTTAGACGGAAGCAATCCTGTGATTTTGTGCAAGGCGTATGTGGATGGGGGAGAGAAGTAGGTGCTTTCTTGCCCTATACAGCGATTCAGCACATGATTTTGAGGGAGACAGGTCCACTGGTGATGACCAGTGCCAATCGATCAGGAGAAGCCATAATAAGTAGCGAGAATACCCTAGCCGATTGGCTGCTAGAAGGACTTGATGGGCTACTTTATCATGAGCGTGCTATTTGGACAAAGCTAGATGATTCGGTAGCACGCGTTGTTGCAAAAGACAAGATTCAGATCATCAGACGTGGTCGTGGCTATGTACCGACGCCGCTCTATCTTGGCCAAGAAACGCTACATGTGATGGGCCTTGGCGGTCAGCTCAAAGCAAGCTTTTGTCTAGGCGTAGGGCAATTTGCCTATCCGAGTGAATATTTTGGTGATGTAGAGGATGAGAGTGTGTGGCAGTGGTATTTGGAACGACTGGCAGATCTACCACAGCTCCTGCGATTTGAGAGCGATGTAGTAGTCTGTGACCAACATCCGGGGTATCGCACGACGCAGCTAGCAATGCAGTTTGGCAAGAGGGTGATTGCAATACAACATCATCATGCCCATATCGGGTCCGTGATGGCCGAGCACCTACTAGAGCGTGTGATAGGAGTTTGTTTTGATGGAACAGGCTATGGGGAAGATGGGACAATCTGGGGTGGTGAGTTCCTTGTGTGCGAGAAAGGGCGGATGGTACGCGGTGCACACCTCAGTACAGTGACACTGATTGGCGGTGATGCGAGTATGAAAGATGCTGCGAAGACAGCAAGCTGTTATCTTGTAGCACTAGGGAAGGCACATCATGATCCAAGATATAGCGTGATTAGGGCAGCTATTTCCCAGGGAATTAATACTTTTACAAGTTCAAGTATGGGACGCTTATTTGATGCAGTGGCAAATCTTCTAGGATATGGGGATTACAATCACTTTGAAGGGGAATGTGCCATGAGACTAGAGGCTGCTGCCAAAGAAGCCTTGATAGGGGGAGAAGCTGCAACGCAGTTGTCTTTTGGGATATTGAAAGAGGCGGAGCAGTGGGTGATGGATGCAAATTCTTTGTTATGTCAATTGCTAGAAGCGCGTGAACAGGGTATATCTTGTCGTGCATTGGCACTGGGCTTTCATCTGGCGGTGAGTGAAGCAATCTGTAAGGTCGTGGGTCAGATGAGTGAAGCTTTTCAGATCCGAGAGATTGCTTTGAGTGGTGGGGTGTTTCAGAATACATTACTCTTAGAGCAAACGATGGAAAGGTTAGAAGGGAAGGGGTATACTTGTTATATCAATGAAAAGGTACCGCCCAATGACGGTGGGATCGCTTTGGGACAAGTGTATCTTGGGAGGTGTCAAATGAGGGAGGTAACATAAAATGTGTATCGGAATATGTGGAAAACTAATTGCTTGTGAGGGAGAATGGGGGATTGTTCGCTATGAGGGCAATCAGATACGTGTCAGACTAGGCTTAGCTCAGGTAGAAACAGGTGATTTGGTGATGGTTCATGCAGGCTGTGTGATCTGCAGGGTGAGTCAGAGTGAAGCAGATGAGATCACCTCACTACTACAGGAGTTTGAGGAGGCACTAAGTGATGAATAGTATTCAGCTGATCGGTGCGCTCAAAGATTATGATGGACCACCAGTCAAATTGATGGAGGTATGTGGGAGTCATACAGGTGCTATTGCCAAGTATGGAATTCGTAGTCTGCTCTCGCCGCAGATTCAATTAGTATCAGGGCCAGGATGTCCTGTCTGTGTGACAGAAGCGGGCTATATAGACAGGCTATGGGAGATTGCCTTAGAAGATGGCGCAGTGATATGTACTTTTGGGGATATGCTCAAGGTGCCGGGGACAAGGGGGAGCCTTAGTGAATGTAAAGGGCAAGGTGGCAAGGTAAGGGTTTTTTATGCTCCATTTGATGTGATAGAGTGGGCAAAATCTAATCCCGCGCAGCAGTTTGTCGTAGCGGCTGTCGGCTTTGAGACAACTGTGCCAGTCTATAGTATGCTCCTGAAGCTGATTGCCAAGGAAGAAATACGAAATATTAAACTACTGACTGCTCTTAAGCGCATGCCACCAGTGCTAACAGCACTCTATGAAGGTCATCAAGGAAATTTAGATGGATTGATCGCACCAGGACATGTGGCAGCAGTCATTGGTGAAGCAGGTTTTTATGAGGTAGGAGACATACTACAAAAACCTATAGCGATTACGGGATTTGGACGAGAGGAAATTCTACTGGGTATTTATGATCTTATGATGCAGATTCAGAGTGGTCAGGCGGCAGTACATAACCTCTATCCACGCGTGGTAGCAAAAGCAGGAAATGAATTAGCCAAAGAACATATAGCGGATGTCTTTGAAGTATGCAATGCATCTTGGAGAGGCTTTGGAGAAGTGGCAGCATCAGGGTATCGCATACAAGATCAGTATCAACAATGGGATGCTGGGGAGTATGCACAGTGTACACAGCCGATAGTAGGCTGCATGTGTCACCGTATTGTGAGAGGAGAGCTTGCTCCAAGTGCGTGCACAGCATTTGGAGAACGTTGTACACCTATGAACCCACTAGGGCCCTGCATGGTCTCACTAGAAGGTGCTTGTGGCGTATGGTATAGAGAGGGGATTAGAAAATGATGATTAAGATGGCTCATGGGAGTGGCGGTAAAGAAACAGCAGTTTTGGTAAGTGAACTCTTTGAAAAATATTTTCACAATCAGATTTTAGGGCAGCATGGTGATGCCGCACTATTTGAACTAGGGGGGCGACTTGCCATGACGACGGATTCGTTTGTGGTGACCCCGCTCACATTTCCTGGAGGAGATATTGGGAGACTTGCTGTATGTGGCACACTCAATGATCTCTTGATGGAGGGTGCTGTGCCAAAGTATATTACAGCAGGCTTTATCTTAGAAGAGGGCTTGTCACTTAGCCTCTTAGAAGAAGTCGTACAGTCTATGGCACAGGAGCTTGCACGTGTAGGTGTTTTGCTTATTGCAGGGGACACAAAGGTGATAGAGGGACAAGGTGGGATGTATATCAATACCACAGGGATTGGTGTGATTCCTCAAGACAATCATCTTGTAAAAGGCATCTATGAAGCAGGGGATGTGGTGCTAGTCTCAGGGACGCTAGGGGATCATCATAGCTGTATACTCAGTAGTCGCATGGGCATTTGTAACAACATCATATCAGATGTTCAGTCCCTAGCTGCGATTGTGACAGCACTTCAAGCAGCATGTATCCCAATCAAAGCTATGCGTGATATCACACGTGGCGGACTTGGTACGGTACTTAATGAAGTGATGGCAGATAGTGGTTATGGCGCAATCATCCAGGAGGAAGCACTTCCTGTGAATGAGGAGGTCAGGGGATTGTGTGATATTTTAGGGCTTGATCCACTTTATATGGGCAATGAAGGCAAGATGCTTCTCATTGTACCTAAGGATTATGGCGAACAAGCCCTTACATGTATGAAGCATACCAAAGAAGGCAAGGCGGGCGCAATTATTGGCAGTGTAACAAAAGAAAAAGGTATCCTGTTGAGGACACCTTTTGGTGGCAGACGTTATGTGGATGTACTGTATGGAGAGGGATTGCCTCGAATCTGCTAGTAGAGCTTACGTAGATCAAATTCAGGGCACATCTGTTTGCAGATGCGTTCACGCAGTTTGAGCGTGGCTGGAGATAGGTACTTATTCTTGTGAAAAATCACATGATAAGGATAGCTCCAGCTTTTTTGTGCTACAAAAAGTTCTTTGAGTAATCCTGATTGAAGTTCTAGGGCAATTGCTGTACGTGGGATCAAGGAAATGCCTAGGTTCGCAGCAACAGCTTGTTTGATGGCATCGATATTACCGAGTGTCATGGCGATCTGTGAATCAAGCTGAAATTCGGAAATAAACTCCGATACGACTTTAGAGAGCTGTGAGTTGGGCTGATGGGCGATAAAAGAAATGCCATTAAGAGAGGCAGTGTCAACATGGGCAGAAGGTAGTGTTTGATAAAGTGAAGGGGAACAAGTCAGCACAAGATCATCATCATAAAGTTTGATGGCTGTAATATGTGGGGGATAGGTGATTTGGCCACCGTTGATTGCAAAATCCAAGATCCCATTGGTGATGAGCTGTGCAATTTCATCGGTTGTAGCAATATGAAGATTGAGTGAGACGTGGGGATAGTCATTTTTGAAGGCACCAAGAATCTTAGGCAAGATATAAGTGCCAGGTGTATTGCTACCGCCAACATTGATCTCTCCTGAGAATTGAACACGGTGGGTAGAGAGTTTTTGCTCAGCTTCAGATAAGAGGTTGAAGATTTGCTGTGTATAAGAAAGTAGCACTTTGCCATTTTCATTAATTACCAACTTATTACCGATTTTGTCAAAGAGCTTTAGGTCAAGGTTTTCTTCAAGTTTTTTGATTTGAATAGAAAGAGCAGGTTGACTGATATGTAAAATCTCTGCGGCCTTTGTCAGACTTTCAGAGCATGCAACCGTATTGAATAGTTCTAACTGGTGTAAATACATAGGCGCCCCCTTAAGACGATAGCTTTGATAAATACTTATCATAAATATTATATATTTGAATTATAATACAACAATTAATAGAATGAAATAAGAGAATGATTTTATTTTCAGAAAAGAGGAATGAATATGACAATAACTGTAAGCGTTGTTGTTGCACTTGTGGCGATGATGGTGTACATCAAAAACATTCGTAAAGAAATACATTAGAAAAGTAGGAGGCGAATCTGCCATGCCAGTCGCAGTCATTGTACCACTAGAAGTATTTGGAATAGGGTTTATTATTGCATTTGGAATTGCGGTGATGATCAAGGCACTTCTGATCGTGATCAGAAAGTTTACCAAGGATGAAGAGGCGCATCACGCTGAGTAAGCGAATTCATACTAAAGGATAGGGATGACATGGATTTATTAAATTTATTTCAAGGCATTGGAACATTATTTGCACAAGAGCCAGCAGTGGCATGGATGAGAATTTTTTTGATTGTACTTGGGATCGTACTTGTTTACCTTGGGAGTAAGAATATCTTAGAACCCCTGATCATGATTCCTATGGGTTTTGGGATGTCGGCAATCAATGCAGGGTCGCTTTTTCTCGCAGCGGGCCAGATAGGCAATATCTTTATTGATCCGATGGTTTCACAAACAGATAGTTTAATGAATATTTTACAAGTGAATTTTTTGCAACCTATCTATACATTTACATTTAGCAATGGTCTTATTGCCTGCTTAGTCTTTATGGGAATAGGTGTTATTACAGATCTGAGCTATTTGCTCGCCTATCCCTTCACCAGTATGCTCATTGCGATGTTTGCAGAGCTGGGAACAGTACTGACTTTTCCTATTGCAATGGCATGTGGACTCACACCAGGAGAGGCAGCAGCAGTCTCTGTGATTGGTGGGGCAGATGGACCTATGGTGCTCTATACGTCATTGATGCTTGCAAAAGATCTCTTTGTACCTATTACGATTGTAGCGTATTTGTATCTGAGTTTGACGTATGGCTTGTACCCTTATCTTATTCGCTTACTTGTACCAAAGGAACTCAGAGGGCATAAGGTAGAAAATACAAAGGTGACACATATTACGTCCAAAGAAAAATTGATTTTTGCAGTAATTGCCAATACGGCACTTTGCCTGCTATTTCCTGTAGCAGCGCCGCTCTTTTTGAGTTTCTTTATTGGGATTGCAGTGCGTGAATCTGGTATCAAAAAGTATATTGATCTCATTGAAAGTGTTTTTCTCTATGGTGCAACCTTCTTTTTGGGACTGATGCTAGGCGTATTGTGTGAAGCAAGTACAATACTCAATCCTAAGATTTTGATCTTGTTAGTACTGGGTATGTTGGCACTACTTCTATCAGCAGTGGGAGGCTTGATAGGAGGCTATGTGGTCTACTGGATCAATCATCGCAACTTCAATCCAGTCATTGGTATAGCGGGTGTTTCATGTGTACCAACAACGGCTAAGGTTGCCCAGAAAGAAGTGCAAAAGGCCAATAAATATGCTTTTATCATGCAGTATGCAATGGGGGCTAATATTTGTGGGGTTATCACAACAGCAATTCTAACAGGGATTTATGTGACAATTATACCACTATTGGGGTGATTCATGGCAGTTTAAGCAGCTTCCTTAATGAAGCTGCTTTTCTTTGTCTAGACGAAAGTATAATTCGTTTAGTATACTTAAGTCAAAGGAAGGGATGGGGAGCATGAAGATAAGTTCACTTATGAAACTTGGTACATTTGGTGTCAGCAGTATACTTTTAAAGCGTAAGAAATCTATATTAGGAACGATTATCCTTACGGATTGTTGCAACCTATCTTGTCAGCATTGTGCGGTCAATAATATTTTGGGAGAGATCTACCCATATACCCAGATTCGGAAGGAGATGCAAATACTCTATGAACAAGGGATCCGTATTTTATTCTTTTGTGGTGGAGAGACCTTCTTATGGCAGAGCGAGGGGCAAACTATCAAAGACTTGGTAAGAGAAGCCAAGGAGATGGGATTTCTTATCGTCAATGTAGTGACCAATGGGACTTTAGGACTTGATTTGCCAGAGGCCGATCTGATACTTGTGAGTATGGATGGGGATAAGGTGCATCATAATCTGATTCGTGGAGAGACCTATGACCAGATCATAGATCATATCAAAGCAGCACCATGTAATAATGTCTGTCTTTATATGGCTATCAACCAGATCAATAAGGAGGCTATTGAAAGTGTGGCTCAGGTTGCCAAGGATCTGCCTACAGTGAGAGCCGTGTCTTTTAATTTTCATACGCCGTATGTTGGAACAGAGGCACTCAGTCTCACGCAGGAGGAAAAAGTAGCGTGTTGTGAGGAAATCACACACTTAATGAAAAGGGGTTATCCAATCTTTAATCTTAAGAGCGCGTTTCCCTACATCGTTTCTAACAAGTTTAAGACGCCATGCTATCAATGTGTGGTCATGGAAAAAGGAAAGCAATCGATCTGTGGACGCTGTATTGAGGAACCCGGCCTGTGTGATCAGTGTGGGTATTTCTTTGCAGCAGAGTATGCCCTGCTTTTTGGCGGCAATGTAAAAGTGATCTGGGACATGCTCACCACGTATACACGCTATATTTAGGAGGAGCTTATGTTTGTAACAACACTAATGGGGGCCTATTTGACACGATCGTTGAAGCCCTTTGTATTTCAAGGACGGTATGATCCTAAGTTAGATTTTGAACATTTAGGTGATTTGGGCCTGTACGTTCATATTCCTTTTTGTAAGTCGATCTGTACTTTTTGTCCCTATTGTAAGGTCACCTATGATCAGGAGTTGGCAGGGGCGTACAAAGAGGCCCTACTTGGTGAGATACGCCTAGTAGGTGGAGCTTTGCAACAGAAAAAGCAGGTGACAAGTCTTTATTTTGGTGGAGGCACACCTGCGCTGATGGTCGATGACTTAGAAGAGATTATTCATCAGATCAAGAAGTATTTTGATATCACAGGAGGGATAGGGGTAGAACTTCACCCTAGAGATTTGACGCAAGAGACAATTCAGAAGCTGCGCGCAGCAGGAGTAACCATGATTAGTATAGGCGTACAATCATTTGATAAGGAGTGCCTAGAGAAGATTGGACGTGAAGCCTATGATCTAGAACAAGCCATGAGATGGGTACGGGAAGCGAACTTTGAAGTAATTGACATGGACCTGATCTTTGCCATACCAGGTCAAGATGAAGCGCTACTAAAGGCTGATCTTGAGAAAGCTTTTAGTTTGGGGGCTACTCAGGTATCTACGTATCCCTTTATTGACTTTACTTTTGCAAGTAATGCCTATGAGCCCATGTCCCACAAAGACAAAAAACGTATGCTTGGATTTCTTCACAAGACATGTGAGGAGATGGGTATTGAGAGGACGTCTGTATGGACATTTGCTCAGGCAGGGACAAAGAAGTATTCATCTGTCACAAGGGATACATTCTTGGGATTTGGCGTATCAGCTACTACACTACTCCGGGATACTTTCAAGATCAATACCTTTTCAATACCTCACTATATTCAGCGTATAGAGTCAGGAGAGCTCCCGACGGCGCTGACACTGAACTTCACTAGAAGACAACGGGCAGTTTACTATCTCTTCTGGGGGGCGTATATGATGCGTATTGATCCTCAGAAATTCGAGACCATCGTAGGGGCGCCACTAGATAAATTGTATGGATTTGAATTATGGCTAGCAACGAAGCTAGGGTTTGTGACCAAGTCAGACGGCGTGTACGTACTTACAGACCAAGGTGCTTATTGGTATCATGATTTGGAACAAATCTATACCACTGCATATATCGATAAGATGTGGCATATTGCAAGGAAGGAAGCCTTCCCAAAAGAGATTAGGTTGAAATAGTGTAAGTAAGAACTTCCACTACGTGTGGTTCATATGATAGTAGTGAAATACTTATCCTCATTAAAGGTGGAAATGACATTGAAAATAGGATGTGTCAAAGAAATCAAACAAGAAGAGTATCGTGTAGGAATGACACCAGATCATGTTAAAGCCTATCGCAAACATGGGCACGAAGTTTTTATTCAGGCACACGCAGGAGAAGGATCAGGGTTTACAGATGATCTTTATGTGAATGCAGGTGCTGTGATCGTCGATCAAGCAGAAAAAATATGGAAAAACTGCGAAATGATTGTTAAAGTCAAGGAGCCACTTAGTCAAGAATATGGCCTACTGCGTAAAGATCAGATTGTGTATACTTATCTGCACTTAGCAGCAAGTGAAGCATTAACAAGGGCGATGCTAGCAAGTGGCTGTATAGGTGTCGCTTATGAAACGATAGAAGATGCGAATGGGCTTCCTTGCCTCAAACCAATGAGTGAAATTGCAGGACGTTTAGCTGTTCAAGAAGGTGCCAAATATTTGGAAAAACCTTTTGGTGGAAGAGGGGTTTTGTTAGGCGGGGTACCCGGTGTCAAGAGTGGAAAAGTTGTGATATTAGGCGCTGGGATTGTGGGTACTAATGCACTCAAAATAGCAGTAGGTATGGGAGCGGATGTAACCATTATGGACATCAATATGGCACGGCTCACATTCCTGGATAATCTCTATGAGAACCGTATCAAGACACTATACGCAACACCAGCAGTAATAGAGGCAGAGATTGAAACAGCAGATTTAGTGATAGGTGCTGTTCTGATCACTGGCGCTGCTGCTCCGAGGTTAATCAGTGGAGAGGACTTAAAGCGTATGAAAAAAGGTGCTGTACTGGTTGACGTAGCAGTAGATCAAGGAGGATGTTTTGAGACAACAAAGGTCACATATCATAATCAGCCTGTATTTGAAGTTGAAGGTATTGTTCACTACTGTGTAGGGAATATGCCTGGCGCAGTGCCATACACGTCTACTATGGCACTTACCAATGCCACACTAAGTTATGGACTCGCCATTGCAGACAAAGGTATAGATCAAGCGATGAAAGATGATCCTGGACTTTTGAAAGGGGTCAATATCTATAAGGGAAATTGTACCTATCAAAATGTTGCAGATACTTTTGGCATAGCCTATCAGCCATTAAAGCCATAGTAGCAAAAAGAGAGTGAAAGATGACATTGTATCTTTCACTCTCTTTTTGCCTATGAGCCATTATATACCTAGTAGAATTGATTAAAAGTATAGGTTTAGTATAAAATAGAGAAAGACATCAATAAGGAGAAAGACTTATATGTTATTGAGGATATGATTGATACCGCAAAGGCTAATGCCGACATTTGTGTAGGATTAGCAGCCAATCAGATTGGTGAACGCGTACGTGTTATTATTGTAAAGATGGGAGAACAATTTGTACCTTTGGTGAATGCACAAATAGTAAAGTGTAGCAAGAGTACCTATGAGGCAGAGGAGGCATGTCTATCTCACGAGGGCACAAAGAAAACAATGCGCTATGCATCCATTGAAGTAGTATACCGTGATCGTAGCTTCAATAAGAAAAA
>JBOFIR010000185.1:0-3049 GCA_051650265.1 Cellulosilyticaceae bacterium | reverse complement strand
CTTTTGATGGGTTATGGGGGTATCAGGTAACAGGGTATTTTGCACCAACAAGCCGCTATGGGACTCCAGATGACTTTAGATATTTTATAGAAACCATGCATAAGAAGAATATAGGGGTGATCTTGGATTGGGTACCTGCTCACTTCCCAAGAGATGCCTTTAGTCTAGAAAAATTTGATGGAACTGCACTTTATGAGCATGCACATCCTTTACAAGGAGAACATCCACAGTGGGGAACACTCATCTTTAATTACGGAAGAAATGAAGTTTCTCTATTCTTAATCGCAAGTGCGCTCTCTTGGTTTGAGCACTTCCATATTGACGGACTCAGAGTAGACGCTGTAGCTTCTATGCTATACCTTGATTATGGCCGTGAAGGTGGGGAATATATTCCTAATAAGAATGGTGGGCGTGAAAATCTTGAGGCTGTAGAGTTTATCAAGCAGCTTAATAGTGCAATTTATAGCCGTTACCCAGGTGCGCTGATGATTGCAGAGGAGTCTACATCATGGGGTGGGGTGACACAACCTGTGGAGCATGGGGGCTTAGGGTTTGGATTTAAGTGGAACATGGGATGGATGAATGATTTCTTATCTTATATGAAACAAGATCCTTTCTTTAGAAAATACCATCATGAAAAGATTACTTTTAGTATCATGTATGCTTTTAGTGAGAATTTTATCCAAGCATTATCACATGATGAAGTGGTGCATGGGAAGAGCTCAATGATCTACAAAATGCCAGGTGATGAATGGCAGAAATTTGCAAATCTCAGAGCTGCCTATGGTTATATGTATACACATCCAGGTAAGAAGATGCTCTTTATGGGAGATGAGTTTGCACAGACACACGAATGGAATGAAAAAACAGAACTTGATTGGGGCTTATTACAATATGATCTTCATAGACAGATGAAGGATTTTGTACGCACACTGAATGATCTGTATCGCTCTAGAAAGAGCTTGTGGGAAGTAGAAGACAGTTTTGATGGCTTTGAGTGGATTGAGTGTAACAACAAAGAACATAGTATCTTATCTTTCATGCGTAAGGGTAAGAAAGAGAAAGATCAAATGTTGGTTGTGGTGAACTTTACACCAGAGACATGGCAAAACTACCGTATTGGTGTGCCAAAGGCGGGTTGCTATACTGAGATCTTAAATAGTGATGCGGAAATTTACGGAGGAAGTGGCGTAACCAATACACCTGTTGTGGCTGAAGCAGTACCTTGGAATAACCAAGAGTATAGTATCAGTATAGAGGTACCACCTTTGGGCATCAGCCTTTGGGAAATTTCATCTGTGAAAAAGTAAAGGAGCGCCCCTAGGGGTGCTTCTTTTGATTTGGAAGGATTTTTAAAATAAAAGACTAAATAAGGACAAAAGAAAATATATATAAAGAATGATGCATGAAGAAAGAGCCGTAAGGATCGGGGAGGATATTATGTACTATCGTTTAGGGATAGACGCTGGATCAACAACACTCAAGGTTGTGGTATTAGGTGAAGCGGATCAAGTGCTTTATCAAAGCTATAATAGACATTATTCAAAAGTAAAGGAAACATTAGCGCAGGAGATGCAAACAATTGAGCCCATGATCAAGAATCACCCAATTAAAGTAGCCCTCACAGGCTCCGCGGGGTATGGACTAGCTGCCCTAAGTGGCTTGCCTTTTGTTCAAGAGGTGTATGCGACCACTTATAAACTCAAGAAGGAGACATGGGACGTTGATGTGGTTATTGAGCTTGGTGGAGAGGATGCTAAGATTATCTATCTGACAGGTGGCATAGAAGAAAGGATGAATTCCACATGTGCAGGTGGGACGGGTGCTTTTGTAGATCAAATGGCTTCACTTATGAATTTGACAACGCAGCAGTTAGATGTACTGAGCCTGGAGAGCCAGACTGTCTATCAGATTGCTTCAAGGTGCGGTGTGTTTGCAAAGTCAGATATCCAACCTTTACTGAATCAAGGTGCGAGTAAGGCAGACCTGAGTGCTAGTATTTTTAAGGCCGTTGTGGATCAAACCATAACGGGGCTTGCGCAAGGGCGTAAGATACAAGGAAAGATCCTATTTCTTGGGGGACCACTACACTACTATCAAGGACTCAAAAAACAGTTTATGACAACACTAGGACTTCAGGAAAATAAGACAGCGCTTTTTCCTGAACAAGGACAGTATTTTGTGGCGCTAGGCGCAGCGGCTTATGCTAATGACCAAAGTGAGAGCTATACATTTGATGAGGTGAGAGATTATCTGCTAAGTAAACAGCTGATGCAAGTTGCGACACACCGCTTACCCCCTCTTTTTGAAGATGAGGGGCACTATCGTACTTGGCTAGACAGACATCACCAACAAGACGTACGAAGTTATGCGATAGAGACCTACGAAGGGAAGGCATATCTAGGGATCGATGCAGGAAGTACTACTACGAAAATCATCTTGCTAGGTGAGTCTGAGCAGATCCTGTATCAGTACTATGCTTCAAATAAGGGGAATCCTGTAGAGGTCATACGCACACAGCTTCAAAAGATCTATGCTCTTTGTGCAGGGCGTGTAGAGATTGTATCGAGTGGTGTGACTGGGTATGGTGAAGAACTTATTAAAAGTGGATTTGGTGTGGACTTTGGCATTGTAGAGACTGTAGCACATCTGAGTGCAGCCAAATACTTTGAACCAGAAGTTTCCTTTATATTAGATATAGGTGGTCAGGATATCAAATGCTTTAAGCTCTCGGAGGGAAAGATAGAGAGTATTATTTTAAATGAAGCCTGTTCTTCTGGTTGTGGATCCTTTATAGAAAGTTTTGCAAGTCAAATGGGGTATGACATCGAACAGTTTGTTCAGCTTGCACTTACGTCACGTGCACCGGTTGATTTGGGATCAAGATGTACTGTCTTTATGAATTCTTCTGTCAAGGAGGCGCAAAAAGATGGTGCGACACTTGCAGATGTATCAGCGGGATTGGCTATTAGTGTGGTGAAGAATGCACTTTACAAAGTGATTCGTACCAATGACCTTTCAGAGTTAGGGGAGCATATTGTTGTGCAAG
>JBOFIR010000184.1:0-6641 GCA_051650265.1 Cellulosilyticaceae bacterium | reverse complement strand
TGAAATAGATAGGCAGAAACTCTTTGATATGTATGGGAAAATAGAGAGTGCACAAGTCAAAAATATTATAGCATTACCAGAATCAGTTAGAAAAACGATAAATCAAATGTCTCTTGATAAGCAACTTACACCAGAGGATATAGCAGAAGCTATAGAGACTTTGCAAAGAATGGCAATACGAATGAAAGATGAAAGATGAAGGGTGAGGTAGTATGTTTCAGAAATTCTTGGCAATATACGAAGTAAAAATGGTTGAGTGGTTTGGTTATAATACGGTTGTTCATGGAGAAGAAGTAGTTTTGGTTTTAGGAGGAATTTTTATAGGGGTGCTTATTATGGCATTTATATCGGCTGGTTTTATTAGGGATCTTTATGAGGTAGAGAATTTTGGGGAAAGTGCATTTAGAATGATAAGAGTAACGGATAAGGGACAGACAAAGTATGTAGTATCTTTTAGGACTTATTGGGAGGCATTTCAACAACTATTGTTACTAGCATTTAGTCCTATTTTTACAGTGAAAAATTATACAAAAAGGGATGAGAGGCGCACTAAGAGATTTTTGATAGTTATGTTTGTTGCAGGTGTAATTGTGTTAGCTTTTACCATCTTATCGATATGCACAGTATTTCATTCGATCTTTTGATATGAATTATAATGAAGATATCAAGAATTTATAAGTATAGTTCATAAAGGTGAAAAAGAATTAAAACATAAAGTGAGTTAAAAGTGAGTTACAATTAGCTTTTTAATGAAATAAATAATTTTTTAAAACAAGAAAAAGCTATATCTAATGAACAAGAAATGTAACAAGTTCAATAGGTATAGCCTTTTTGCATTATTAGAGCGGATGACGGGAATCGAACCCGCGTCCCCAGCTTGGGAAGCTGGTGTTCTGCCATTGTACCACACCCGCAAGGTGGTCCTTCTAGAAAAAGTATACACCTGAACAAGGAAATAATCAATATATTTTGAAAAAATATAAAATATAAAAAGTCAACGTAACTTATGGTGTTTTTGGTTAAATTCACAAACCCACTTAGAGAGAGGTGGGTTAACCTACCAACATATGATAGAAAAAGGGAGTGATATGACAAGATTTTGATAGGTTTTTAATTATTTAGAAATCTGCAATTTTTAAGTTGACAAAAATCATAATACGATTATATAATAACTAAAAATAGATTGAAAACACATCGATTTCTATAAAAAATAGAATATTTTTGAAAGAGATCAGTGTATTTTTATGCACTATTTATGAAATGGGAGATAGTAGAAGGAAGGGATGATTTTATGAAAAAAGCACTCGCGTTAGTATTAGCGTCACTATTAGCAGTAGGGACATTGGCTGGCTGCTCTGGAGGCGGCGAGGCGAAAACAAGTCGTCAAGATCAAACACTTATATTTGCACAAGGTGCAGAGCCACGCGGTTTGGATCCAGCATATGTAGATGATGGTGAGTCATCAAAAGTAATCGTCAACATTTATGAAGGACTTTTGGCTTATGCTAAGGATTCTACAGAAGTGGAGCCAGCGCTTGCTGAGAGTTGGGAGATTTCAGCAGATGGTTTATCTTATACATTTAAACTTCGCCAAGGTGTAAAATTTCACGATGGAACGGATTTTAATGCAGATGCTGTGAAATTTAATATCGATAGACAATTACCACCACAGGCGACAGAGGATATGCCTTATGCAAGTTTTGTGTATGCAGATGTCAAAGATGTGGAAGTGGTAGATACATATAATGTGAAGATTAATCTCACAAAGAAGAATACAGCTTTCTTAGCAAACTTAGCAATGAGCTTGGCAGCGCCTATGGTGAGCCCGGCCGCAATTCAAGCAAACAATGGTAACTGTAACAAGGCACCAGTAGGAACAGGCCCTTACAAATTTGTGAGCTGGAATGCATCAGAAGATATCGTATTGACACGTAATGATGAATACTGGGGCGAGAAAGCGAAGACAGAAAATGTTGTCTTCAAATTTATCCCAGATAACTCAGCACGTATTGTAGCCCTCAAAAATGGGGATGTGGATATGATCGATGGGATTGACTCAACGGGTGTGGCGCAGGTTGAGTCTGATGGCAATAAACTCTATTCGGTACCAGGGATGAACCTTAACTATATGGCATATAACACAACACGTGCGCCATTTGACAAGGTAGAAGTGCGAACAGCACTTTCTAAAGCGATCAATGTGCCAGAACTTGTAACAGCACTTTATGGGGATTATGCAGAGGTAGCAACAACAATCTTACCTTCATTTATGCCTGGATATAGCGCCAATGTCAAACAAGTGGCTTATGATGCAGAAGCTGCAAAGTCAGAATTTGCAGCACTTGGGTTTAACCAGCCAATCAAGATGATTGTGTACAACAACCCAAGACCATATAATCCAAGAAATAAAGCTTTAGCAGAAAGTATTCAAGCGTATTTTAATAAGATTGGTATAGAAGCAACAATTGAAGACTATGACTGGACCACTTATAAAGATAAAGTTAACACAGGGGATTATGATATCTGTTTCTATGGATGGGTAGGCGATAACGGTGACCCGGATAACTTCCTCAACTTATTATGTGATCAATCGCCACAAATGAACGTTTCACGTTTGAATGATCCTGTTTATAATGCGATGATTGCAGAGGGAACAAGTGCAGAAAAAGGACCACAAAGAGATGCAATCTACGAAAAAGCAGAACAATACATTGCAGACTTAGCGGTATGGGTACCAATCTGTCATACAAGTAACCTTTCAGCTTATTCACCAAAGGTTCAAAACTACTCTTACCATGCAACAGGCAATATCTTCTTCAAAGATATGTACAAAGACAGCGCAGCGAAGTAAGTGTATCAATGACTAGTGACAAATACCATTCATTGTGAAGATGAATGGTATTTGTTTTTATCACCGATTAT
This sequence comes from Cellulosilyticaceae bacterium, assembly GCA_051650265.1. Classification (GTDB taxonomy): domain Bacteria; phylum Bacillota; class Clostridia; order Lachnospirales; family Cellulosilyticaceae; genus JBOFEH01. The sequence continues at coordinate 3,719 of JBOFIR010000184.1, read as the reverse complement.
AGGAGGAAAAATGAGATGATCAAGTATATTATCAAACGGCTCTTACAGCTCATACCGGTACTCTTAGGTGTTTCCATCATTATTTTCTTTATTATGCGTGTGCTTTCACCTGATCCAGCACCGATCGTACTTGGACAACATGCAACAGAGGAAAAGATGGAAGAGTGGCGAGAGGCAAACGGTCTGAATGACCCAATTGTTACCCAGTACCTAGAGTATATGAAAGGTGTTCTTCAGGGGGATTTTGGCGAAAGTTATTATACCAAAACACCTGTTTCAAAAGAGATTTTTTCAAGATTTCCAGCTACGATTGAACTGGCACTCTGTGCGATAGTCATCGCATCTGTAGTGGGGATCTTGCTAGGGGTCATCTCGGCAGTCAAGAAAAATTCTATTCTTGATCATGTCAGTATGGTGACGGCCCTAGTGGGTGTATCGATGCCAATCTTCTGGCTAGGGATCTTGCTGATTATTTTATTCTCAGGAACATTGGGATGGCTTCCGGCGCAGGGGCGTATTGAAACGTTGCTAAGACCGACCGATGTGACAGGCTTTTATCTGATCGATAGCTTACTTATGGGAGATGGCGAGGCCTTTGTATCTGCGCTTAAGCATTTGATCTTGCCATCAGTTGCCCTTGCAATGTATTCTATGGCGATTATTGCGAGGATGACCAGAAGTACCATGCTAGAGACCCTTTCACAAGATTACATCCGTACAGCTAAGGCGAAGGGGATCGCACCTGTACGTGTTATTAAAAAACATGCCCTTGCCAATGCCTTGATTCCGATTGTAACGGTAATTGGGATTCAGCTCGGCTATCTCATGGGTGGTGCTGTGCTGACTGAGACCGTCTTTGCATGGCCAGGGATTGGTAAATTTACAGTAGAAGCCATTATGAAGTCAGATTTTCCAGTGGTACAAGGTGTCGTACTCTTGATCGCATTTATCTTCGTGATGATGAATCTTGTAGTAGACATTATCTATGCATTCCTTGATCCACGGATCAAATATTCTTAGGGGAGGGGCGTTTATGAAATTGCAAGAAGTCACCACAGAAGATGTGGTACGTAAAGAAGTGGCACCGGAGTCACAATGGAAACAAATGTGGGGCGCTCTGATCCAAAACAAAGCAGCAGTGGTAGGAATGGTTATTATTATTTTTCTCATCTTTTTAGCACTCTTTGGTAAGTATGTGATGCCGTATGATCCAAACTATGCAGATTTGGCGATTAATAAGCAACCCCCTTCAGCAGCCCACTGGTTTGGGACAGATGAACAAGGAAGAGATATCTTCTCACGTGTTATCGATGGGACAAAAGTATCACTAGCAGTAGGTGTATCGGCAGTAGCTTTTGCATTGGTAATCGGGACGGTACTTGGTGCCATCGCAGGCTACAAGGGTGGTAAGATTGATACAATCATTATGAGATGTATGGACATGATGATGTCTATTCCTGATATCTTGCTAGCTATTACATTTATGGCTGCCCTAGGCAGAGGGATTGACAAAGCGGTTATTGCGATTGGGATTGTAACGATCCCTGAGTATGCGCGTATTGTAAGAGGAAGCATCATGTCAATCAAAGACAGTGAATATGTGCAGGCTGCGAAGGTGATGGGGAACAATGATATGCAGATTATCTTCAAGCATATCTTACCCAATGTCCTCTCACCCATTATTGTGCGTGCGACACTAGGGATTTCTACGGCAGTACTCAATACAGCGGCACTTGGATTCTTGGGATTGGGTGTGCAACCACCTGCAGCCGAGTGGGGTGATATGTTAGGGCGTGCTAGGGTATTTATTTTTGAAGCACCTTATATGCTCATTTTCCCAGGGATCGCAATTACGATTACAGTACTCGCATTTAATTTATTGGGGGATGGCCTTCGGGATGCCTTTGACCCTAAAGCAAGAAAGTAATTTGGTAAAGAAGGTGAAAAGATGTTACTTGAAGTAAAGAATCTAAAAACAGAATTCAAGATGAAAAAGGGAATTGTAACTGCTGTTAATGATGTCAGTTTTGAGTGCAAGCAAGGCGAGATTCTGGCTATTGTAGGAGAAAGTGGTTCTGGAAAGAGTGTCACCTCTTTATCCATTATGCAGCTTCTTGCAGAAAATGCGAGAGTAGCGGGAGGGGAGATTCTCTATAAAGGAGAAAATTTATTAAGCAAGACGGAGGAAGAGCTCCGAGAAATTCGTGGCAACAAGATCTCAATGATCTTCCAAGAACCTATGACATCACTCAACCCTGTCATGCGTATCGGGGACCAGCTTATAGAGAGCATTATGCTACATATGAAAGTCTCCAAGAAGGAGGCAATGGCACGTGCAGTGGAGATGCTAGAGTTAGTAGGCATCCCATCCCCTCAGCAACGTGTGCATGAGTATCCCCATCAGATGTCAGGGGGGATGAGACAACGTGTGATGATCGCTATGGCATTAGCTTGTACGCCAGAGTTACTCATCGCTGATGAGCCGACGACAGCCCTAGATGTGACAATCCAAGCACAGATCCTAGACATTATCTATCGTTTACGTGAAAAGTTAGATATGGCGGTACTACTCATTACCCATGATCTAGGTGTTGTTGCAGAGGCGGCAGATCATGTAGTGGTTATGTATTGTGGTCGTATTGTAGAGAAGGCAAGTGTGTGCCAGATTTTTGATAACCCCCTTCATCCGTATACAAAAGGACTATTGGCATCGATTCCTAAGATTGATGAAGATAAAGAAAAGTTATATATGATCAAGGGTATGGTGCCTAATCCGATGAATATGCCTAAGGGATGTGCGTTTTCAGATCGTTGTGAAGCGTGTATGGGAATCTGTAAAGAAAAAGAGCCTGAGGTTGTATCACTTGGTGGGCAATTAGTCAGATGTCACTTATACCAGCAAGAAGTGGAGGTGGCTCAGTAATGGCAAAAGACAGAGAAGTTTTATTAGAAGTTAAGAATCTTACAAAAGAGTTCGTGATCGAAAAGAGTTTCTTTGGGAAGCCCACTAAAGTGCTCAAAGCTGTAGATGATGTCTCCTTCAAAATTTATAAGCAGGAAGCCTTTGGCCTAGTAGGTGAAAGTGGCTGTGGCAAGACGACCATCGGTAAGATGCTAGCCAATGTCTATCCAAGTACCAGTGGACAAATCTTGTACAATGGCGTAGATCTGACCAAACTTTCACCAAAGCAAAGGCGCGCTTACTGCAAAGAGATTCAGTTGGTATTCCAAGATCCTTATGCATCACTCAATCCAAGGAGGACCATTGGCGATATTGTGGCAGAACCTATTCGTATCAATAAGCTGATGCCAAAAGATCAGATTGATAAAAGGGTCAATTATCTCCTAGAGTGTGTAGGGCTAGCAACCCATCAAAAAGAGCGTTACCCGCATGAATTTTCAGGGGGTCAGAGACAGAGGGTGGGGATTGCAAGAGCACTTGCTGTAGAGCCAAAACTCATTATCTGTGATGAGCCGGTATCCGCGTTAGATGTATCCATCCAAGCACAGGTCCTCAATCTTCTAAATGATCTCAAAGATGAGTTTGGACTGACTTATGTCTTTATTGCGCATGGACTCAATGTGGTGAAGCATATCAGTGACCGTGTAGGTGTCATGTATCTCGGGCAGATGCAGGAACTTGCACAAAAGCATGAGCTTTATGATAATCCAACACATCCTTACACAAGGGCATTGCTCTCTTCTACACCAGTAGCGCA
>JBOFIR010000183.1:0-36280 GCA_051650265.1 Cellulosilyticaceae bacterium | reverse complement strand
TACGACGGCTATCTGCCCAGCTCATGAATGTTTCGAAATCACCTGTGATTTCTGGCTCTACTGTCGCTACGTCTTCGCCGTAGATGTTACCTGTAGAACCGTCTAAAGAGATATAATCTCCTTCTTTGTATGTGTTACCTGCAAGAGTGAAGTATTTTTCTTCTTCATGCATTTTGATTTCACCACAACCAGATACACAGCATGTACCCATACCACGTGCAACTACAGCTGCATGTGATGTCATACCACCACGTACTGTTAAGATCCCTTTGGCTGCTGCCATACCTTCAATATCTTCTGGTGACGTCTCAAGACGTACTAAGATAACTCTTTCACCTCTAGCGCCTGCTTCTTTTGCATCATCAGCTGTAAAGTATACTTTACCTGCTGCTGCACCAGGAGAAGCTGGAAGTGCTTTACCAATTACTGTAGCCGCTTTTAACGCTTTGGCATCAAACATTGGGTGAAGTAATTGATCAAGTTGTTTTGGATCTACACGAAGTACTGCTTCTTCTTCTGTGATCATGTGATCAGCAACAAGTTCTACAGCAATTCTAAGTGCTGCCGCTACTGTTCTCTTACCATTACGTGTTTGTAAGAAGTAAAGTTTACCATCTTCAACAGTGAACTCCATATCTTGCATATCACGGTAGTGGTTCTCAAGCTTATTTGAAATCGCCATAAACTCATCGTAAACAGCTGGCATATCTTGTTCTAATTGTGCAATTGGATTTGGTGTACGAATCCCTGCAACAACGTCTTCACCTTGTGCATTGATGAGGTACTCTCCATAGATTTTGTTTTCTCCAGTAGCTGGGTTTCTTGTGAAAGCAACACCTGTACCAGATGTATCACCCATGTTACCAAATACCATCATTTGTACGTTTACTGCTGTACCCCACTCTGATGGATAGTCATTCATTCTTCTATATACAATCGCACGTGGATTCATCCAAGAACGGAATACTGCTTTGATTGCTTCCATTAATTGAACTTGTGGCTCTTGTGGGAAATCTTCGCCTTTTTCTTCTTTGTAAAGGGCTTTGAATTTCACTACCATTTCTTTAAGGTCATCTGCGTTAAGTTCTGTATCTTGAACCACGCCTTTTTCCTCTTTCATTTCATCAATGATTTTTTCGAAACGTGTTTTTGGAATCTCCATAACTACGTCTGAGAACATTTGGATGAAACGACGGTAAGAGTCATATGCAAATCTTGGATTACCTGTTTTTTTAGCAAGGCCTTCTACAGCTTCGTCTGTAAGACCTAAGTTAAGTACTGTATCCATCATACCAGGCATTGATACTCTCGCACCTGAACGAACTGATACTAAAAGAGGGTTTTCATTGTCCCCGAATTTCTTCCCTGATTCCTCTTCTAATCTACTAAGTGATGCTCTGATTTGATCTTCTACTGCATCAGATAAAGTTTTGTTGCAGTTATAATACTCTGTACAAGCTTCTGTAGTGACGATAAACCCTTGAGGAATTGGTAAGCCTAACTGTGTCATGTCTGCTAAGTTAGCACCTTTACCTCCTAAGAGATTTTTATTTTTTGGATCCCCTTCTTTAAACATATAAACCCATTTTTGGCTCATGTGTATTACCCTCCTAATGTATTCATCTAAGTAATTGTATACTATATTTTGAATAAGCGACGTTTTATAAAAAATAAAGTATTTTCACAACCCTTGTATGTATACATTATATCACAAAATTTCAACTTGAACAGAGTATTTTGTTATTTTATACCTTTTTATAAAAAGCTTTAATTTTCTGAAATTATTAACTTAACTAAAAATTCATTTTATTTTGGATGTAGCTTACTAAATCACTAATCGCCACACGCTCTTGGGCCATTGTGTCACGGTCTCTTACTGTTACTTGTTTGTCTTCTAATGAATCAAAGTCAAATGTGATACAGAATGGTGTACCGATCTCATCTTGTCTACGGTAACGTTTACCAATAGAACCTGCTTCATCAAATTCTACATTAAAGTGTTTTGCAAGCTCCGCATATACTTCTGTTGCTTCTGCTGAAAGTTTCTTAGATAATGGAAGCACTGCAGCTTTAACTGGTGCAAGCGCAGGATGGAATCTAAACACAGTTCTTGTATCACCATCTTCTAATGTTTCTTCATCGTATGCTTCACATAAGAATGCAAGTGTTACACGGTCTGCACCAAGTGATGGTTCAATACAGTAAGGTACATATTTTTCATTCGTAGTTGGATCGAAGTAGTTCATATCTTCCCCAGAGTGTGTTTGGTGTTGCTTAAGGTCATAATCTGTACGAGAAGCAATCCCCCAAAGTTCACCCCATCCGAATGGGAATAAGAACTCGATATCTGATGTTGCGTTGCTGTAGTGTGAAAGTTCTTCTTCTGAATGGTCACGAATACGCATATTTTGCTCATTCACACCAAGGTTTAATAACCAGTTTTTGCAGTAATCTTTCCAGTATCCAAACCACTCAAGGTCTGTTCCTGGCTTACAGAAGAATTCAAGTTCCATTTGCTCAAATTCACGTGTTCTGAAGATGAAGTTACCTGGTGTAATCTCATTTCTGAATGATTTACCTACTTGGCCAATACCAAATGGTACTTTCTTTCTACTTGTTCTTTGAACGTTCTTGAAGTTAACAAAGATACCTTGCGCTGTTTCTGGTCTTAAATAAACAGCATTTTTTGCATCCTCTGTTACACCTTGGAATGTTTTGAACATGAGGTTAAATTGTCTAATGTCTGTGAAGTTTTGTTTGCCACATGTTGGACATACAATCCCATGCTCTGCAATGTAACCTTGCATTTGCTCATTGCTCCAACCATCTACAACTTGTTCTTCGCCTTTAGCTTGCATATGATCTTCAATCAGTTTGTCTGCACGGAATCTTTCTTTACATTCTTTACAGTCCATAAGTGGGTCACTGAATCCACCTACGTGTCCTGAAGCTACCCATACTTGTGGATTCATAAGGATCGCACAGTCTACCCCTACCTTATATGGACTTTCTTGGATGAATTTTCTCCACCATGCTTTTTTAACGTTGTTTTTAAGTTCTACACCTAGTGGGCCGTAATCCCAAGTATTTGCAAGACCTCCATAGATTTCTGAACCTGGGTAAACAAACCCTCTTGATTTTGCAACTGCTACAACTTGTTGCATGTTTTTTTCTGCCATTTTTCATTCCTCCTATTAGTTTATGGTATAAGTGATCACAACAAAAAAACCTCTCGTCCACTTGCTCCTGAACGAATCAGAATGCAAGGGACGAAAGGTAACTTCCGCGGTTCCACCCTTATTGAATACAAGTTTGTATTCCACTTGATGTGTGACTACTCCAAAGTGCCCTTCCCAAAACAAGTCGTAACTGGCTTACACTCTCCCAGTCTCGCTTTCACGCTAGCTTTTTGGTACTCCTCTTCTTCACTGTAGTCGGCTATTAAGTTGTTATATCGACTTAAATTTAGCAAAAAGTTCCTCAAAAGTCAAGGGCTTGCGGCTTGTTGCCAATTATTTTTTGATAAATAATGTGACACTTTCTACTTCTGAGGGCCTTTTCACCTGAATTGTCACATTCAATTCATTTAGAATCGCTTCAAGTAATACTTTATCTGTTACATCACTCACTAGGAGCTGGGTTTCTCCCGGTAGATCCGTCTGCTGAATCTTGTAGCCCTTTTTCTCTAGTACTGTGACAAGTGCTGGTAAGTCCGTGCTATCTACGTTCCATTCTTCTGACGCTATAGCTGCCATAGGTCCAGCCTCCAACATCATAGGCGAGGCTTCATCTGATACTTGCGTAGGTACCCCGCGGCTTTGTTGCTGCTTCGTTGCTACAGGTATTGGCATCTGCCCACCATCGTGTGGTTGTAACATCCAGCTCATCCCTAGAATGAGTGCCGCCGCCGCTCCTCCTGCCCAATATCCCCATCTGCGTGATTGTAATCTTATAACCTTGCCAGAGTCATTTGTGGATGATGCGACATTCTTTTCTTCTTTAATCCGTGTCATGAGTGCTTCGTGGAATCCTGCTGGCACATATACTTCCATGTCGCTCACCATGGACAAAATCTGAACCAGTTGAAGGTATTCCTCTTGACATACAGGGCACTCATCCAAATGTTTCGCGACTGCATCCAACTCAGAGGATGATAATGCATGATCAATATAGGCTGATAAATTTTCTAAGCATTTTTCGCAGTTCATTGTACACCCTCCTTTTTATCGATACTGTTTTGACGGAAAAAGGAGCGATAAGGTTCCTTATTTTGCATCAAAATCTTTTTGAGCGCGCCTCGTGCGCGGGAAAGACGTGATTTAACTGTTCCAACTGACACATCCAATATGCGACTAATCTCCTCATAGCTATTGCCCATCACATCACGCAAGACAATCATTTCTTTATACTCTACCTTAAGTTCATTTAGACCTAGCTGAATCACCTCACCTAATGCCTTCTGATCCATCTGTTCTTCTATTGTGAGTTCTGTAGAAGGCACATCAATCATCCACTCCTCATCAGTGTGCGCATTGGTCTGGAACAAGGAGATTTCATCCTTATTTTTTCGTTTCCTCAAATGATCGAGACATTGATTGGTTGCTATGCGGTAAACCCATGTACTAAACTTCGAATGGCCTTCAAAAGACCCTAGTTGTCGCCAGATTTTCACACACACTTCCTGCGCCGCATCATAAGCATCCTGTTCATTGCCCATCATGCGCAAACAAATACCGTAGATTTTTTTCTCATACGTTGTAATCAAGTCCTCAAACGCTTTCATATCGCCTGCTTGAGCCTGAGCTATTCTATTTAATTCGTGTTTATCTTCCAAAGCCACCCCTCTTTTCTTCCTTCGTAGCAAGACTACGTTTAATATTTTTTTCTCTTTAAACTATCACATATTATACTACTAAGATAAATTAATTTAAATACAATGTAAATATGTATTGCAATTTCTTTTACCATATGTTATTCTGTACAAGTAATACAAATGCGGATGTGGCGGAACAGGCAGACGCAGCAGACTCAAAATCTGCCGATGGTAACATCGTAAGGGTTCGATTCCCTTTATCCGCATCAAACACTCATTGATTCGTCAATGAGTGTTTTTTGTTATTCCTAAAAATGTACTTTTTCAAAAGCGAAAAGTGCTCATCTAGTAGTGAGCACTTTTCGCTTTTTTAGTATGAAATGGCCATTCGTTGTTACGTCTCATGTTCGAGTATACATCGTAGGCTTTCTTTAGAATGTAACGTTCATCCGAAAACTTAATGAGATGGTAGGCTTCATGGAATTTGTAATACCCTGCATCAAGAAAATATTCTTCTCTTTGAGGCTTTGTATAAAAACTCTCTGCACTCATGAGATACCAATGAACTGTTTTACTCACCATGTCATCTTTTCCTTGGAAAGTATATTGACTCGATCCTATATACTTCACAATTTCAGCGTCAACTCCAGATTCTTCTTTGACCTCACGCACGGCCGTTGCTTGATGATATTCTCCCTCTTCTACAGTCCCCTTAGGTAGAACCCAACCCACATACTTATGCTTATAATCTTTGTATAAAACTAGTATTTTCCCCTTGTGGATCACAACACCACCACAACTCACTGTTTCTATCATATACTCACCAGTCTTTCCGTCCCTCACGGGTTTACTGTCCATTTATCAAATAGTATAAATCTTTTTGAGTATTTTTTCAACTTAAATAGCTTTTTTATTGTACGATCTCACTATAAGCTTGCAGAAGCGCACGTGCAACACTGAGCGCTTTTGCCCCTTGTCCACCGTTTTCTACAAGGATCGCAAAGGCCAAAGTATTTTTTTCACTTTCCTCTGGTTTTGCAAATCCAATGAACCACGAATGATCCTTCCCCGTGGCATTTTGAGCGGTACCTGTTTTGCCACCAATTTCCAAGTCAATCTCACTCAGCCGAGACGCAGTCCCCTCACTGACAACCTGACGCATCAATTGTTGCAATGCCTTACTTTGAGTTTCATCTAGATAAGCCTCTATATATTCAGGGAGCTGCTTTGACAAGATATCTTCCTTGCTATTGGTTGCATGATCAAAGAGATACGGTTTCATAAGCACCCCATCATTGGCCACAATACTCGCAACCATAGCCATGTGCATCGGCGTCACAAGGACACGCCCCTGGCCAATATATGCTGCTAATTGATCAAATCCACTGACCTGAGCCGTCGGAAACTGACTCTTGGCATAATCAAAGTCTACTGGAAGATCCGCATTGAAGAGCAACTGCTCACAGACTTGTGCAAGCTCCTTAAAGGGTACCTGTTCAGATAGTGCAATAAAATACGTGTTACAAGACTTTGCAAAAGCTTCCTCAAGTTCTAATTTACCATGCACTCTTCCATCATAGCACTGTATACGGTGTCCTTCTTTTTCGATATACCCTTTACATTCATAAGTAAATGTCTGCGCCACCCCACTATTCATTGCTCCGATAGTAGGAAAAACTTTAAAAATAGACCCTGGAGGATAGAGGCCATTAGTTGCACGATTCACCAGTGGACTACGTGCTTCATCCTCTCTTAGCTCACTCCAGTCTTCTACAATACGATTTGGATTGAACGTTGGGTTCGAATACATTGCCTTGATCTTGCCTGTAGAAGGCTCTATCATAACCACTGCACCACGATAATCCCCTAGCGCCTCTTGTGCGATGGCTTGTAAGCGGTTATCCAAGGTTAGCACCACATCACGCCCTTCAAACTTTTCTCCTAGAAAAGCATTTCTAAAGATCGAGTCTAGTGTATAATCCGGATACAACAGTTCGGTATTTGCAAGTGCCTCTGCGCCAATCTTACCATTTTGCGCGTAGCCTACCGCATGAGCATAGCGTCTTCCATACGGATATGCTCTCACACCCTCTACAGTCTCCGCTAGCACTTCACCGGTACTATCATAGATCTTTCCTCTAATCACTTCTTGGTCAAGGTGATCCAATCTTCTATTATAAGGATGGATTGCAATACGATCTCTTTCAAAAATTGTGAAGTATCCTAGATAGATTGCCACCCCACAAAAAAGAGCGATAAACAGAAAGGCTACACTATAGATTGCTTTTTTCATTTGCCTCTCTCCTTTGTCTTAGTTATCTTAGTTATCTTAGTTGTCTTGGTACTTTCATAGGATAGAATCGTCAAGATACCAATCATCCCCAAGCTAACAATCATAGATGTTCCTCCATAACTCACAAATGGCAAAGTAATTCCTGTAAGGGGGATCAACTTGAGTACACCACCTAAAATGATCAGTGATTGGAAGCCTACAATAGAAGAAAATCCCAATGTTACAAATACATTAAAAGGTGTTTTCTGTCTCAGTACAATCGCGAAACCTTGCAGAACAATACCCAGATAGCATAGGATTACCACAATACCAAACAAGTTGCCAAACTCTTCACACAGTGCAGCAAAAATATAATCAGTGGTTGCAATAGGAATCTTATCCGGTATGCCACGTGTCAAACCACTGCCAAACCATCCCCATGTGCCCATAGCAAACAACCCTTGTACAACCTGATAACCTTTGCCTGAGATATCGGCCCAAGGATCAAGCCACGCCTCCACACGCACACGTACATGTCCAAATAAGAAGTATCCTGCCATAGCAGCCACCCCCCCAGCCATCAGACCAAGCACTGGATACCAATACTTCTGCGTCGCTACAAGTATCAACACAAGAAAGAGTAAGTAATAAAGCAATGCGCCTCCTAGATCCCGTTGAAATACCAAACAGATCATGAAAAATCCCATAGCACCACATACCACCATTAAATTTTTGAGCGTATATTTTTTGTCATGCCACTTAGCAAAACTCGCACTCAGATAAAGTACTAAAAAAACTTTCCCAAACTCTGAGGGTTGAAAGGCTATTGGCCCAATACTTACCCAGTTGATCGCACCATTTTTTGCCTCTCCAAATATAAAAGGGAGGAGCATGCACACCACGCCACAAGCAAGATATAGCCACTGGTATTTGGGGGCAAGTAGCCGTCTCAACACTACCGGCAAGATAATTGCTGCTAATATACCAAAAACCATCCACGCTACTTGACGCATAGCTAATCGATGATCTAGACGCTCTAGCATGATATAACCCACATCGAGCAAGAAGAATACAATATTCCACAAAATCAGCTGATCGTGATGTTTGAATAAGCGTAATAGCCATGTCGAAACCGTAAAGAGTAAAAAGACCACCAGACTACCAATAAACACTTCTATTCGTATACCTGCGTCTACAGCCTTAGCAAGTAAGATGCTACTCCCTGTAAGATGAAAGAATAATAGACAAATATACAAAAAATGATTCTTAGAGCTTTTATTACCTAACGGATAGGAAATAAAAGGCTTCATAAAACTAAAACAAACCAGTATAAAGATGAGTCCGAAGCCGGCAAAAATATACCGACTTAGTAAAATCATCAGATTCAAATACCCCATAAGTTCTACCTACTATTCTATGGATTTTAACCAAATCCCTAAGCTCGTGTCTCCTATCATATTACCTTGGTGACAGATTTGCTCAAGAACGGCTCTTACTTGTTCTCCTGATTCATGATGGAATTGTAGTTTGTAGTCACTGATCGCTAGTTCTTCAAAGTCACGAGACATATCCAGCGCAATTGGCTGTTCTGAGAGCACTTGCATGTAGCATGCCTCACAATCTGTCTTAAGTGGCCATTTTGCATTTTTTCGGTCTTCTAATGTATAGAATGTATGTGCCTTTTTCTTTTGACAATGGCCATAGTTTCCAAGGATACACTGCTCCGTTGTCATCATTGGCACATGACCATAGACTACTTTCTGTATCCCCTCACCACCAAAGTCTTCTACTTCTTTTTTTGAGAGTTCCATAGAAAGTGTTACCACCTGAGCTCCAAGCACTTTCCAATATGTCACACTTTCGTTATTAAATACATTCATCATATAGTCAAGATCTCTCGGCTTACCCGACTCTTCTAGATCATGAAACTGGCCATACGTACGACATAGATAACCATCCACATCTAACTTTTTAAAGCTGGTAATCTGATCGGCGAAGCGTTCCCAAATACTGTTTCTCATAATCTGTGGAAAAGCAAGATAGAATACTTTCCCTGCTGCATGTGTACGTTCAAGCGCTTCTTTTACAGGTATTTCATCATATTGCCACTCCCAGTATATTTTCTCTACACACACCTCTTCTAATACAACATCTAACTGCTCTAGCGTATAAACACTTGCACTATAGTGTTTGTCCTGCATCTTATCTTTTTCAAAGTGAATTGGTTTATAGCTCACCTGTGGGAGTGACCCTTTCTTGGCCAAGATTGTCTTTTCAAGTGCTTCTACGCCCATACGTCTGAGCTCATTGAGTTGACTGATCCCAATATAGCCATCTTCTGGCCACTCGATCTCATAACTTTCTGCTTTGAAAGAGGTCGCACCTAGTTTGAGGAGTTGCTTGAGCGCCTGCTCTTTTGGGATAGGCGCCTTCTGTGCCTTATCAATCATACCGTGACTTACCGTCACATGATGGTCTTCATAATGCATGGTATAGACAACCGATTCTCCCATCTGCCCATGAATTGTCACATGAATCCCTAGCTTACGCTCTGCCTTTTCATAACTCTTACGCAGGCTTTTGAGGAGTTCATGATTTTTTGAGAGGTAAACAGGTGCGCCCACGTCCACACGTTCTTTCACCTGTACTTTGAAAGCTTCGCCAGCTGGCATCACCTTGTCAATACCTGTTCCCGTATGCACTTTTGCATTCCAGATTTCTAGGCCATCTCCTGGGTGAAGTTCCTTTTCTGTCATAATGGTTGCTATTTTTGTTTTTGCATGGTATTCAAGTACTTTACCAATGTGCAATCCAATATTTTTCGGTGTTTTTTCTGTAATCATACTTTTTCCAGACTTTTGAAGGTAGTACCCTTTCGAGAAGCCCCCACGATTAAAGATAGACTGTAGATCCGCAAGGTCTTGTGGCGCTACTGCATAGTCTCCGCCCATTTTGACAAGATCTACATATTTACGGTAAATACCTACTACCGACGCCACATACTCTGGTGATTTCATACGCCCTTCAATTTTAAATGATGTGATGCCTGCCTCTACAAGTTGTGGAAGAATAGATAAAGTACAGATATCTTTAGGGCTCATCAGGTGCAGTTGATCAATCACTTTTTCACCTTCTTTATGCAAGCTATACTGCATACGGCAAGGTTGCGCACAACGTCCTCGGTTACCGCTTCTCCCCCCAATAAAGCTACTTAGGAGACACTGTCCTGAATAGGAGTAACAAAGCGCGCCATGGATAAATGTCTCTATCTCCACACCGCTCTCTTTAACAATATGCTTGATCTCTTCAAGACCAATCTCCCTTGCTAATACCACACGTGCAAAACCGAGTGATTTGAGGAATAGCACATCCTCTAAACTGTGGGCTGTCATTTGTGTACTTGCATGAAGTACAAGACTTGGGAAGTATGTCTTTGCGAGATGCGCCACGCCCATATCTTGCACAATGATGCCATCCACTTGAAGTCCACATAAATATGCCAGATACTGATACATCTCTTCGATTTCTTGATTCTTAACAAGGGTATTCACTGTGACGTAGGTCTTGATCCCACGAAGCTTACAATAGCTGACAATCTGTTCTAACTCATCATCTTGAAAGTTCTCAGCAAACTGTCTCGCATTGAATAGTTTTCCGCCTACAAAGATGGCATCAGCGCCATTTTCTATAGCAGCTAATGCATTTTCAAACTTACCTACTGGTGCTAATAATTCTACTTTTGTCATCTGGATTCCTCTTTCTAATAGACATGCAAAAAGGGAAGCACACAAGTTACTCCCCCCCTGTTGTTATTTATATTTTTTTTGAGTATTAGTCTTAAGGCGCGTAATCTCAAGTCCTAACTCTTCAATTTTTTCCATTAAGGCCATATTTTCTTCATTACATTTTTCTAGCTCTTTTGCATAGAGCTGAAGCTCTTTTTGAGCTTTTAGGTATTCATCGCCAATATTGATCGCTGCTAACATATGAACTTGTGAAGAACTGAGTTTTTTGCTGGCTGGATTTTTGTGAAGTGCAGCTATTTTTTTATCAATCATTGCAGCAACTTGTTGAATATGTTCACCAGATTCTTCTCCCTGTAATGCGTAAATATTTCCCCCAATAATCACTTCTACTTTATTTTTCGTCATCACGTACACCCCACCCATTTAATGGATTATCTGTTATTTTTGTCATTATACCATAGCTTATTACAAAAAACTATGTTTTAGTCAAATAAATTGTCACTTAAAGCTAAAGATATTTTTTTCGCCACAATGGTCTGAATCATGGTATAGAGTACTAACAAAAAGCGTTCGATTAGGGCACCATGTCCTTTGTCCTTGAAGCAGTGTGCAGCAAGTCTTTCCAGGGCATCTTTTGGTGAATCCTTTGCCTTTTTGAAGAAGTCTCTCGTTATCTGTTCCCAAAGCACACTATAGATGGTATAAAGTTGTTTGGGGGTGATCAGATCATCTTCAAAAGTGGATTCATCTTTGAGAATAGGTGCAAATACTTTCTTAATTTCTTCTAGTGAAAAACCTTCTTTGAGATGATAAATCAAAAAGAGAATCATCAGATGGTTTTCTGTATAATACCGTTTCTGCACAGGACCGGGGAGCAGTCCTATCCGGATATAATTTTGAATTGTTGTTTTAGTAAATTGCAAATCGTACTTTCCAAAGAATTTGATCACTTGAGAAATGGTCATCTCTTCATTGGTCGGATCAATCTTAATAGGCGCCTGCTGTTTCAGCATCGTATGTTCAAAGCATTCCGCCACTAATGTTTGCATTTTAACGTCACCTCTTTGTTATCTCTTGATCTATTATAAGTAGTGTACCACTCTACACCGAGTATAGCATATCTTCCAATAAAAAAACACCCTCATTTTGGGTGTTATTGTAAATTTAGGCTGTCATAAGCTAACGGTGTCAGCATCCGTCCTCTTGGCGTTCGTTGAAGTAATCCTTGTTGCAGCAGATAGGGTTCATATACATCTTCTAGGGTTTCCCTTTCTTCACCAATGGTCGCTGCAAGGGTTTCTAGACCTACCGGTCCCCCTTTAAATTGAATGCCAATTGTCTGGAGTATCCGACGATCCAGCTCATCCAAACCATTTTTGTCGATATTAAGTAGCGCCAACGAAGCCAGTGCTACTTCATCAGAAATCTGCCCATCGTACTTGATCATGGCAATATCCCTGACACGTTTGAGCAAGCGGTTAGCCAAACGTGGTGTTCCCCTTGAACACTTTGCAAGACGCACAGAGCCCTCTGTTGTAATCTCAGATCTCAAAATCCCCGCAGTACGCTGTAATATCTGAGAGAGTTCTTCTAACGAATAGTACTCAAGACGCTGCACGATTCCAAAGCGATCTCTAAGCGGCGAACTAAGCATCCCTGCACGCGTGGTTGCTCCTACTAGTGTAAATTGTGGCAGTGTGAGACGAATTGACTTTGCAGTTGGTCCTTTGCCCACTACAATATCAATGCAATAATCCTCCATTGCAGAGTAGAGTACCTCCTCTACATGCTTCGGCATACGATGAATTTCATCGATAAATAAAATATCGCCTGACTGAAGATTATTAAGGATGGCCGCGATGTCACCCGGCTTTTCGATAGCGGGCCCCGATGTCACTTTGAACTGCACCCCCATCTCATTGGCTATAACCCCCGCTAAAGTTGTCTTACCAAGACCTGGTGGTCCATAAAGAAGCACATGATCCAAAGATTCACCTCTTGTCTTGGCTGCTTCAATAAAAATCTTTAGTGTTTCTTTGATATGCGTCTGACCAATATACTCATCTAGCGCACACGGTCTAATACTGCTTTCCATATCCATATCTGTGTCCTCTAGTTGCAAATCTGCTGACATGATACGTGTCTCCACTTTATCCCCCCTCTTCTATCCCATTAAGAGAGCAAGTGACTTCTTGATCACCGTCTCTACTGAATCTTCGTAATTCCAAATTGCCTCCACGGCTTTCTTTGCATCACCTGCACCATAACCAAGAGCCTCAAGGGCTTCCATCGCCTCGCCTTTAACATGTGCTGTCGGCTCTGTAAGAATCGGTAATGTCTCCATAGAGAGTGCTGCAATTTTGCCCATAGCATCTTTGAGTTCTAATATGATACGCTGCGCCGTTTTAGGGCCGATCCCACTCACTTTACCAAGCGCTTTACTATCTTGGCTTATAATAATTTGAATAACTTCATCTGCTTTGTAGAGGTTAAAGATATTCATGGCACCTTTTGGGCCAATTCCACTTACACTGATGAGCTTCTTGAAAAGCTCTTTCTCATCACGTGCCACAAATCCATAGAGATCATGTGCATCTTCTTTGATATGATCGTACACATAGATCTTGAGGGGCTCATTCATCTTAATCCCTTGTCCTAAAATAGAAGCTGCTATGAATACTTCATAGCCCACTCCTCCTACTTCTATATAAATAGAGGATTCCGTTACCTCTGTAATAATACCTTTGAGATATGCTAACATTTGTAGACTCCTTCACTAGAACATTTGTTCTTATTGTACAACATCTATTGGCAAATAGCAAATCTTATCGAATCACTTGATGTTCTGTGACGATGCTATCTAGAGGCAGATCATAATCTGCCCTTGGCAAATCTTCTACAATACTAAATGAAAAAGCAAGCCCCATCGTACGTGTAGGATACGTCGCCAAATAGCGATCATAAAATCCACCGCCATAGCCTAGCCTCTGACACTGTCTATCAAATGCAAGTCCCGGTACGATTATAAGTGTCTTTTCATCAGGGATCACTTCTCTACCAGACAACTCGCACGGTTCTTGAATACATGTCTTCCCACACCACACTGCCACTAGGTCTGACTCCTGTTTAATCTCATAGAACCTCATGGTATGATCCTCACTATTTGTCTTTGGATAAGCAACCCTTTTGGATTGTCTCCTTGCTTCAAGTGCAATTGGTAATGTTTGAACTTCATAAGGAAGTGAGGCATACAAAAAAATAATAGATGCAGCCTTGAACGCATCTGTCTGAAAAAGCTTCTGACTGATTGCCCATGATGCTGCATCTATCTCATGAGAGGAAAGTGCCTTACGCTTTTCTCTCATTTCTTTCCTAATGGATTGTTTGGTCATCAGCGGCTTTTGGTGCATATTTAAGTGGATGCAGCTCGCCATCTGGTGTTTTAATCTTGGTATTTGCTAATTGGCTCTTGAAGTTACTTCTAAACACATTGAGGTACATCTGTCTGAGTTTTTGTTGCTCCTCCAGCTCTGATGGTGTCAATCCCTCTGTTTTCTTTTTGTTTGCAAGTTCATTGATACGTGCAATCAATTTGTCCATTTCCATTTGTGTTTCCATCTTTAGTCATCCTTTCTAGCTGGCACGAACCATGTTCCTACTGGTTCACCCTCTATAATTTGATTGAGAATCGTAATATCTTCACTGCTTGCAATAATCGTATGTGCCCCACATCCCGTAGCAATCTGTGCTGCCGTGATCTTGGTTGCCATACCACCTGTGCCTAAATTTGAACCCGCACCTTTGCCAAGTGACTCAATCTCTGCTGTAATCTCTTCAACAACAGGGATCAGCTGGGCATCCGGATTATCCTTTGGATTATCTGTATAAAGCCCCTCAATATCTGAGAGTAGTACCAAAAGATCAGCTTCAATAAGCTGCGCTACAGTAGCTGATAATGTATCATTATCCCCAAAACGGTAACCTTCTATTTGTGCTGTAGAAATACAGTCATTCTCATTGATAATTGGAATTACACCTAATTCTAGTAGTGTAAATAATGTATTGCGTGCATTTTTGTTCTTAATCTCATCTTCAATCACATCTTTTGTAAGAAGAACCTGTGCAATCACCTGATTATATTCTCCAAAGAATTTCTCATAGATTTGCATCAGAATAGCTTGACCAATTGCTGCCGTTGCTTGCTTGAGCTCTAGTGCCTCTGGTCTTGCAGTCAATCCAATACGCTGTGTACCGACACCAATTGCGCCTGAAGATACCAACACGACTTCCTTACCTGAATTTGTAAGATCAGTCAAGACACGTGCAATTTTTTCCATTTTTGCAAGGTTGATTTTTCCATTCTCATGTGTGAGTGATGATGTACCAATTTTGATAACAACACGTTTACATTGTTTAAGTTGTGTGCGCATGTAAAGCCCCCTAAATATCACTATTTATCAAATAAGTAGTGTCTTCGCAGGTGCAGGGATAGACTTTGCCAGTTCACTTTCTGGCACATCTTCTGTCACCGCTTCAAACCCAGTCATATAAGTTTTCTTTGCGAGTTTGAACACCTGAACACCTTGTGTATCTCTTTTCAGCTTTTCAGGGATCATTTCACTACTTAATAGGGCTATTTTACCATCTGAACGTGTCATTCGTACAGTATTATTTTCCCCAGCAATGCACATACCCACACAGACTGCTTTGTTTGAATACGCTTTGATGAGTTTTTTACGGTTCGTCTTTGTCTCATAGACATTGAGCGGTACTTTGGCAACCTTTCCAGTATCAAATCCAAACAATGCATAGCCTGAGTAATCTGTCGTTCCATGCATATAAATGATTGCTTCATCAGGCTCTAGGTCTAAGATATTTGGTAAGTATACCCCAAACTGACTTGCCTTACAGTCTTCAATCTCATATGCTTTGATTTTGTAGACATTGCATTTATTGGAGAAGCATAGGATATCGCTATGATTAGATGCCTCTTGATCCTGCATGATGCGATCATCATCTTTAAGCTTTTGCTCTCCACTACTACGCAATGAAACAAGTGTAATCTTCTTGAGATATTGATGATCTGTGAAGAAAAGTCTCACATTATAATCCTCAATCATTGTTTCTGGCGCCGGTGCTGGGCGATGTGTATGCTCCACAAGTCTGCTTACACGATCATAGCCATACTTTTTCTTCACTTGTCTGAGGTCATCTGTGATTACTTTTTTAAGCTTTGTTTCACTTCCAATAATCTCAGTCAAACGTGCAATTTCTTTTTCTAAAGTATCTAATTCCTCAATTGTATTAAGAATGTATTGTCTATTAAGGTGACGGAGTTTAAGTTCTGCCACATACTCTGCTTGAAGCTCACTGATACTGAATGCTTCCATCAGGTTAGGGACAACCATTTTTTCTTGTTCTGTATGTCTTACAATAGCAATTGCCTTATCGATATCTAAGAGAATCTCTTTAAGACCCAGTAATAAATGGTGTCTTTTAGCCATCTTATCAATATTGTATTTGTACTTACGAACAATACATTCTTTTCTGAACTCACACCATTCTTTGATAATCTCTTTGATCCCCATCACACGAGGTTTACCACCTACGAGGATATTGAAGTTACAACTAAAGGAGTCTTCCAGTGATGTGAGTTTAAAGAGCTTCTCCATCACCACTTCAGGATTCGTTGCACGTTTAAGATCCACGGTGAGTTTGAGTCCTGAAAGGTCTGTCTCATCACGTACATCTGAGATCTCTCTGAGTTTCCCCAGTTTTACGCCTTCTTCTATCTTGTCAATGATTGCTTCCACGGTTGTTGTGTAAGGAATCTCTATAATCTCAAGACAGTTTTCTTTTTTCATATAGCGGTACTCAGCTCTTACTTTGAAGGAACCTCGTCCTGTATCTAGGATTTGCTTCATTTCCTTTGGGTTGTAAAGAATGTTACCTCCCGTTGGAAAATCTGGCGCACACATATACTCTGTGACATCAGTCTCTTCAGACTTGAGGTATGCAATAGTCGCATCACATACTTCACCCAGATTAAAGCCACAAATGTTACTCGCCATCCCTACCGCAATCCCTTGATTTGGATTTACAAGGATATTTGGGAATGTAACAGGTAGTAGTATTGGCTCTTTCATCTTACCATCATAGTTATCTACAAAATCAACTGCATCTTGCTCAATATCTTCAAACACTGCTTCACAGATCTCACTGAGTTTTGCCTCAGTATAACGTGATGCTGCATATGCCATATCCCTTGAGTATACCTTACCAAAGTTTCCTTTTGAGTCTACAAAAGGTGTATTCAGTGCTGCATAGCCCTTAGTCAAACGGACCATTGTTTCATAGATCGCACCGTCACCATGAGGGTTGAGTTTCATCGTCTGCCCTACAATATTCGCAGATTTTGTACGTGCTGATTTTAGAAGCCCCATCTTGTACATGGTATAGAGGAGCTTACGATGAGATGGCTTGAATCCATCCAGTTCTGGCAACGCTCTTGATACAATAACACTCATTGCATAAGGCATATAGTTGGACTCAAGCGTCTCTGATATATTTTGTTTAACGAAATTTTCACTCATTGTTTTTTCCTCCCTAATCCTGATTAACTCATGTCTGCTAATTCGAGATAACGATCGCCCACTTCAGCAATAAATTCTTTACGCCCCATGAGGTTGTCCCCAAGTAAGAGGTCAAACACTGCTTTGGTACGTTCTGCTTCTTCTGGTAGCACTTGAATCAATCGTCTTGACTCAGGATTCATTGTTGTTTCCCACATCATATCAGGGTCATTCTCACCTAACCCTTTTGAACGTTGTAATGTGTATTTTGTCTTAAGTTTACTTAAAATCTGTGATTTTTCTGCCTCAGAATACGCAAAGTACGTTTTGTTCTTTGCTGTTATTTCATAGAGCGGCGTCTCTGCAATAAAGACTTTTCCCTCTTTGATCAGTGACGGCACCAAAGTATAGAGCATTGTCAAAATCAACGTACGGATCTGATAGCCATCCACATCGGCATCCGTACAGATGATCACTTTGTTCCATCTGAGGTTATCCATTTCAAAAGTATGCAAATCTTTGTTATGTTTACTATGAATTTCTACCCCACAACCTAGTACTTTTAGGAGGTCCACAATGATATCACTTTTAAAGATCTTGTCATAGTCTGACTTCAGACAATTGAGAATCTTACCACGCACAGGCATGATGCCTTGGAACTCTGCATTTCGTCCTAATTTACAAGAACCTAATGCTGAATCCCCTTCTACGATATAAAGTTCACGTACACCAGTATCTTTTGAACGACAATCAACAAATTTCTTGATACGATTCGAGATATCAATGGTTCCTCCAAGCTGCTTTTTGACATTGATACGTGTACGCTCTGCTTTCTCACGACTACGCTTATTAATCAGCACTTGTCTAGCAATACGATCTGCCTCATCTTTATTTTCAATGAAGTAGATATAAAGATATTCTTTGAGATAATCTTGCATTGCCTCTTGAACGAACTTATTTGTGATTGCTTTTTTTGTTTGGTTTTCATAACTTGTGATAGTGGAGAAAGAATTTGTGATCAAGATCAAACTATCTTGTATATCTACAAAAGTAATCTTCTTTTCATCCTTGTTATATAAACTCTGCGCTTTGAGATATTGATCAATAGCATAAACAAATGCATTTTTCACAGCCTTCTCTGGTGAACCGCCATACTCAAGATAACTTGAGTTATGGTAGTACTCAAGTAGATTGGCCTCATTACAAAATGTAAAAGCCACTTCGAATTTCAGACGATACTCCGGACGGTCTGGGCTATCTTGGCCCTTAGTTTCTTGACTTGCAAGGAGCACATCTGTGAAATTCTTCTCATCTGCAATCTCTTTAGCATAACCTAGAATTCCTTCCGGGTATACGTACGTCATCACTGTGTCTGCTACTTCATCTGTAAAAACAAATGAAATCCCTTTATTAACGACCGCCTGACGCTTCAATACACCATGGAAATACTCACTAGGTACATTCACATCTGTAAAAACTTCTTTATCCGGTTTCCAATGAATCATTGTCCCAGTACGCTCATATTTCGCTGGATATTTTCTTAGTCCACCAATATTTTCACCTTTTTCAAAGTGAAGTTCGAAGCAATACCCTTCTGTATAAACTTGAACATCCATAAACTCTGAACTGTATTGTGTTGCACAGGCCCCTAAACCGTTCAACCCTAAACTAAATTCATAGTTTTCCCCTTCATTGGTGTTATATTTACCACCTGCATAAAGTTCACAAAAAATCAGGTCCCAGTTATAACGACCTTCCTTTGTATTGTAATCGAGTGGCATCCCGCGTCCATAATCTTTCACCGTGATGGAGTGATCTTTATGTAACGTGACTTCAATAGTTGAGCCAAATCCTTCTTTGGCTTCATCAATAGAGTTTGATAAAATCTCAAACACAGAGTGTTGACATCCTTCAATTCCATCCGAACCAAATATAACCCCCGGACGTAGACGCACACGATCTGCGCCTTTAAGTGAGGAAATACTTTGATTTCCGTAATTTTTCTTTGTCATGTTAAATCACCTACAAAATTTTTCTTTTTTCGTTTGTTTTCTAGACTGAGCAGCACCTAAGCTGTCACTGTCATACGAACAGTTGTTCTTATACTGTACGTTATGACCTTAGGATTGTCAAGTTTTCATATTTTATCCACATAAAGGATGCTAACAAGCTTATCTTGTTAGCACCTTCATTCACTCAGACTTATACTGACATAGATCGTAAAACTTACTACCAAGAGCAAAATCCCAGTCATCACTTCATAGCACACAAGGGCCCTAGAAATGGCCTGAGTAGGATAAATGTCGCCGTATCCTACAGCAACAATTGTAATTACGCTAAAATACAACGCAGTAAATAAATTTTCAAAGGATTGATTGAATAAACCCAAAGCGTGGTAATATTGTCTACTATATCCATCTAATACGTAAAATAGTATAGCATAATTTATAATAAGTTCCAAATAACTTCTCAGTGCCATTTGTACACGTTCATAATAAGCTAAGCCATTGGCTTCACGCTTATGCGGATCTAGCTTATCAAAAGCATCTTTGATAAATGCAAAAAAGATCTCATTACACCTAGAAATACAATAAAGTAGCCAGAAAAGTGCCATTGGCCAAAACTTTGTAATGGGTACAAACCATCCACAGATCCATAACCCTACAAGTAATACCACACTAATACTCAGATAAATTTTATTGAGCGTCTTAACTCTCTCGCCCCTCTTTGCAATAGTAGGTGCACCCTTCTTGAAGGTATCACTTACCCACAAAGTTGGGGAGACACACCATTTGAGCCAACGCCAACTCCCTTTATTCCTGGGCACTTGCCCGTTGCTCCTGAATGGACAGTACAGCCGGTTCTCCGTAGCTTTGTCCATAGGTCTCAACATGAATTGCTTCAATCCATACAGGGTTAACCGGTGTGTAGTCACCCTTGACACCCATATTACCTAGCGCATCTACGACATCCATCCCTTCGATAATACGGCCAAATGCAGCATACTGTCCATTGAGTTCAGACGCATCTTTTAATAACACAAAGAATTGGCTACCCTCTGTATCAAATTCTCTCCCTCTTGCCATAGAGACTGTTCCTTTGGTATGTTTGAGGCGATTAGTATAACCATTGTATTTACACTCACTCTTGATAAAATACCCCGGAAAACCATAACCATTACCAATAGGATCGCCTGCCTGTACTAAAAACCCAGGCAAAATACGATTCATATATGTCTGGTCATAGAATCCACTCTCTGCAAGAGCAATAAAATTTGCTACAGTATTGGGGGCATCCTCTGGATACAGTTCAATCTTAAATTCTTCTTCTGTACTTAGAATCACTGTCGCTACAGGATTCTGCACAGCTGAGGTCTCAACACTTCTTCCCATCACATACCAAACACCACCTAATATTATCAAACCAATACAACTTATAATCACAACCTTCTTCACATTATCGCTCCTATACTTTCCATTAAGCGCCACCCTAGGGGCAAACTCTTTTGTAGTATAGGAATTTTTAACGTCTTTTATACACTAGGTGCATGCCCTCTCGTTTTAACATCCCTCGTAAAATCAAGGCCTCATCAATTTCATAGATTCCAATAGGCCCACCCATATGTGGGAAACGTTCCAATTTATCTTTGAAACATTTGACTATTTGTGGTTCTTGAAAAGAATAGCCCACGCTACTCGCTTGTAAAATTCCATTGCCCACAAGATAGTACTTCGCACGTCTCCCATCACCAATTGGCATTCGCCACACACCACTCGTACCTTGTATTTCTTCTATAAGCCTTGCCATAGCTCCTACATACCGGATCCCTACAAGTTGTTCCCGAAACATGGCAGCTTCTTCAAAGGCGAGATGCTCTGCCGCTTCCATCATTTGCTCACAGATTTTTTTCTCTAAGCATTTTTCTAGGCCAATCAATCCTTGATAATGCGCTTCCCAATTCACCCCATCCCTTACCCGTAAGTACCCATATGCCTTCCTTGCAAGTCTCGTATTCGTAAAAGGTCCAATTCTGCAAACACCCTCTGACTCCTCTTTCTTACTCAACTTAATACCTACTGGCCCTTTATCATAGAAATCCATATAGAAATAGCGATTTTGTTTGGTAAGCATGGTATTATAGGATGGCTGATAGGCCTTGATCCATCGACATTCTAGCAATAGTGCATCTAATTCAGTATCTGTATAAAAGACCTGAAAGTCTTGAAGATATCTAAGCATCCGCGCAATCTTTCGAGATCTTTTTGCATCTGGCCTGAGGTAACTTAGAATTCGTGTCTTGATATGAATAGATTTACCTATGTAGAGAATCCTCCCATTTGCATCTAACATCCAATACACACCTGGCTCCTCTAGGAGATGCGTTGCTTTTTCTTTGAGTTGTTGACGTTGTTGTGTATTCATAGCTTTAGCGTACCCAAAATCTTTCTTTAATACATAAAAAAACAGGATAACATGTTATCCTGTTTTTTGTGTCTATTATTCTTACTCTTCGTCTGATGGCTCTTCTTCGATATCACCGAAGAATAATTCATCAAATTCAGTAGCAACTTTTGTGTACTCTTCATCAGAAGCGATTTCATCAAGTTGGATGTCATCACCTTCTTCAGAATAACGATAGATTAAAACATCATCTTCGTCTTGTGGTGCAAGTGCAATATATTCAATATCGTCTACTTCGAAGATACCTAATACGTCGCAAGCTACCTCTTTGTTTTCATCTTCAAAAGTTACGTAAATTACTGGCTCTTCGCTACCATGTGAATGGCATCCGCAACCTGATCCGCATCCTTCTTCTTCGTGTGAACATCCACAACCTTTATTTTCTTCCATTGTAAGTCTCCTTCCAAAATGTAATAAATGTATTATAGCATACAATGAGAATTTTTACCAAGTATCTTTTAGAGATTTTCAAGGATGATTCGCTCTGCATTAAGATAACAGAACTTATCAACTATTCTTTCATTATATACACTTGACAACTTTATTATCAGTTTATCCAGTTCTCCTGCATTACATACTTCTAATTCAGAAGAAATTCCATCAAAATCTGTTCCAAGTGCAAGACAATCCTCTCCCCCTACCTGATAGAGGTAGTCAATATGGTAGAGCATATCTTCAATCCGACTCACCGAACTCCTGCCCAGGAACTCATTATAGAAGTTTAATCCGATAATCCCACCACTGTTTGCAATCATCTGCACTGCTTCTCTTTGAAGATTACGCGTATGTGGCCATCTTTCAAAGGCGTTGCAATGAGATGCAATAATTGGCTTTTTGTGAAGCATCCCTATCTCTTTCATTCCCTCAAATGAAAGGTGAGAAACATCTAGAAGAATCGGACTCTCATTCAGATAGGTCACCACTTCTTTTCCAAAGCGAGTAAGACCCTCTCTCATATGGTGCGGATGACCTAGGTCATTGGCAAAGTTCCATGTAAGGTTCATCATACGAATCCCCATCTGCTCGAGCTCTGCAATATTCGCTATGTCCCCTTCTATAGTCTGCCCTTCTTCTAATGAAAGAAAGGCAGACATTTTACCATCCGCCTTACAGCGTAGATAGTCTTCTTTTGAGGTCACAATCTGAATCATGTCTGCATTCTTAGCGACTTGCGCCTTGAAATAAGCATCCATCCGACGTAATGCTGTCATTAGAGATCCTTGAATACCCTCTTGATAAATAAAATACGCAAACCACTGTGCAAGATACCCACTCTGGGTCATCTTTTCTAGATCTACATGATAGTCGTTTTGCTTAAGTTCACTTTGATGTTCTAATATTAAGCTGGCTGTATCACAATGCAAATCTATAATGGGCACTTTTATTCACCTGCTTTTATTGGTTCTGGATAATTTTCTCCATGTGTATCTACTGTAATTGTTTTGATTACAACAGGTGATTGTGGCTGATCCATCATATTTGTAGGTGTCCCTGCAATATAATCTACCACGTCTAATCCTTCTGTTACTTGACCAAATGCTGCATATTGTCCATCAAGATGTGGTGAACCTGCATGCATGATAAAGAACTGAGAACCTGCTGAGTTTGGATCCATTGCACGTGCCATAGAAATTACACCTTTTGTATGCTTAAGTGTATTTTCCACACCATTTGCTTTGAACTCACCTTTGATTTGGTAACCTGGACCACCCATACCTGTTCCATTTGGACAACCACCTTGGATCATGAATCCTTTGATGATACGGTGGAATTTAAGGCCATTGTAGTAACCTTTTTGAACAAGTGAGATAAAGTTATTCACTGTATTTGGTGCGATTTCTGGGTAAAGTTCTAATTTGATGATGCTGTCATCATCCATAGTGATTGTTACGATTGGGTTTTGTGCCATTGTTGTCTCTCCTCCTTAAAGTCCTGCATTTTCAAGAAATGCAATGTATGCTTTACGCATTTCATATAAATCGATTTTACTTGTGATTTCCCATGGTGCATGCATGCTATGAACTGGCACACCACAGTCAATCACGTCCATGCCATAGTTAGCAAGAATGTATGCGATTGTACCACCGCCACCTAAGTCAATACGACCAAGTTCTGCTGTTTGCCATGTCACACTGTTATCTTCCATGATACGGCGAAGTTCTGCCACGTACTCTGCATTCGAATCGTTAGAACCACCTTTACCGCCTGAACCTGTGTATTTCATGAACACAACACCTTTACCAAAGTATGCTGCGTTGTTTTTCTCAAGTACAGCTGGGTAGTTCGGATCGTGTCCTGCAGTAACGTCCGAAGAAAGCATTTTTGATTTCGCAAGTGCGCGTCTCACATTGAGGTTTGAGTACTCTCCTGCTAATTCAAGAAGCTCTGCTACTGTATTTTCGAAGAATTTAGAATGCATACCAGATGCACCAACACTTCCGATTTCTTCTTTATCTACGAGTACACATACAGTTGTACGCTTTGGTGCTTTCACTTCTAATTGTGCTTCGAAAGATGCATAACCACACACTCTATCATCTTGACCATAACCGATTACCATACTTCTGTCTAGGCCATAGTCCCTAGCAGCTCCTGCTGGTACAATTTGAATTTCTGCTGATACCAAGTCTTCTTCAACAATACCGTATTTTTCATTAAGAAGTTTAAGAATGTTTTCTTTTACACTTTCTTTCTCTTCTCCTTCTAATGGTAATGTCCCTAAGCAGATATTAAGATCTTCGCCAGCAATACCATCTCTGAGTTTCTTATCCATTTGATCTCTACCTAAGTGTGGTAATAAATCAGAGATCCCTACTACTGGATCACTAAGGTCTTCACCGATAACAATACTTACAACTTCTCCTGTTTTCTTTGCTACAACACCATGGATTGCAAGTGGCATTGCTACCCATTGGTATTTTTTAACGCCACCATAGTAGTGGGTTTTGAACATAGCAAATTGGCTATCTTCATAAAGTGGGTTTGGCTTAAGGTCAAGTCTTGGTGAATCAAGATGTGCCCCTAAAATATTGAAACCTTTTGCTAATTGTTCCGTACCAATACAAAACATAAGAAGTGCTTTGTCATTGTAGTTAGCATATACTTTATCACCTGCTGCTACTTTTGTACCATTTGCAATGAGTGTTTCGATATTTGTGTAACCATTCGCTTCAGCTTCTTGAACGAATGAACGTACGCACTCACGCTCAGTTTTGTTATCTGAGATGAAAGTACGGTATCTTTCTGCATAATCAAAAAGATTTTTTTTATCATCCTCAGTATATGACTCCCAAGGTGTTTTATATTCTTTTTTTAATTCAGACATCTTAATACCTCTCTTCTTTATAATTTAGTGTACGTGCTATGTCTTTTAGGACATGTTCTTATCTTTAGATTGCTGTCATTATTGTTCTTACAACAGTATTTATTTTATCATATTGTATAATATATTCCAATCTAATTTTCCAATATCCGCTAGGCACACTCGAACAAAAGTGACTAAAGGTATCGTATTGGTCCGAGCAATAGTGAAAGTGTAGCAGGTCGAACTTTCCTCCAATACAAAAGAATGGCCACCTACTATAAGTGGCCATTTGGGATTAATTTATCCATACCTTTGTGCCAAGAGGCATATTTTTGTAAAACCATACACTATTATCATAGGAAAGACGGATACAGCCAGATGATGCTTGGTTTCCTAGGTTACCAACACCTGTGAGCTCATAACTTCCTGTTTTATCAAACATGACGGAATGATATAGATAGTCCTCAAAGATTCCAACTGCATTTTTGCACATATAACCTTTATTCATGCCAAATGCTGGCACATAAGAGGTAAGGGTGAACTCTCCTCTAGGTGTTGGTGTCTTGTTATTACCTGTAGAACAAAGCATATCTCTATGTAATACCCAGCGTTCATCTTGCTTTTTAAATACGTATGTACGTTGCCTATGAAGATCTGTCCAGACCAAATAATCCGTTTTGCTTGTAAAACGCTTACTATTGATATAGGTTTCAAGTTCTTCTTTAGTAGCGGCTTTTTTGTTAACTGCTGGATTACTTGGGATACTGACGCTATTCCATGGCACAATGATCTTCTTACCACCACTTATTACCTTATAATGAATACCTTTTTCTGCTGCCCATACCTCCACTTGTGCTCCTTTCTTCAAGCCATTAGTGTCATACTTCATGGTTCCAATAATCACACTAGCTGGAAAAAGTGTCTCCACCTGCTCATGGTGGGTGATTACTGCTTGCTTCCCTTTTTCATAGGCCTGAAAATACGCAAGGTTAGCTTGACCATATTGATCATACCGCTGGTCATTGGCTGTGATCACACCACCCCATTCATCTCCATACCTCACTTCGTCTACGAGTGTCGTAATATACTTGGTATTGGGAGCTACCAAACTATAGTAATCCCAAGGCAACTGCATCTCTTGCCCCGGCTCAAGTTTTTCTACAGTCTGCACCAATGTCTGGACTCCCTTACCATCCCAATAATAGGAAGTCAACTGAAGCGATAGCATTGTTTGTGTAGTATTGGTCAGGGTGCGTTCCTTGATAGCAATTTCACTGCCCATAGCGAGATTAGGATTTTCTAAAGTAATTTGCCCAGCCTCTATCTTTACATCAAAGAGACTCCCTAATGCGCGTACAGGAATCAATGTTTCATCTTTGCAGCTGACGCTGTACGTCTGTAGATTGCCAATACGACAAGGCTGTGTTTGTGCATAAACATCTCCCTCTAGTATTGCCGCCTTGCTTGGCGTACTCATTGTATTTTGTCCAAGGTCTATACTTATGCTGTTTTCATTCCATGTCACATTGAGTCCCATATTTTTCAAGTCCCCTACACGTACAAATGACGTTCCAGCAATTTCATACAGTGGATAGGCACTATCTTGAAAGCTCAGCACACTCTTACTCATGGCCAGTTGTCCAAGTTTGACTTTCTCCCAATTAGGATTGGCTTTCTCAAGTTTTTTGATATAGTCACTCCCTGCATGGCCTCCTAACTGATAGCGCTGCATTTCATCTATCAGTTTTTGTAAGGCGTCCCCTGTCATTGTAGCATTAGGATCAATAGTTTGCTTTGCATCAATCAGCCCCATTACTTTAAGTCTTCCAATATACCCATCCGTACATTTTGCATCAGGTGGCAACAGCATTGGCGATACGCCTAATACTTCACAGATTTTTCGTGATTCGATTTGCCACGTCTGAGGCATAACTTGTTCTACAACTATAGGATTTGCTACATTGCCTTCCTGAACAACTTCTTCTCCATATACGGCAGGTACTACTGCAACAATCCACATATTCATTGCTAAAAGTACACCAAGGAACTTTCTTCTTTTCATTTGTACACCTCCCATTTTTTTCCATATTTTATTTTAACAAATCCACTTCTAGTATTCAAATAGTATCGTTTTTCTTTTTTTAACAAAATATAAGTATTTATTGTGAATTTTACCAAAAAAACTTATAATATTAATGAATGCATTTATAGGGAGGTCGTTATGAAAAAAAACAGACGTCGTTTAAAACATCGCTTACTTAGTTTTTTACTATTAGTCATGGGGATTAGTGGGAGTATCGTCGCTTTTTGCTTTGGGTTTAGCTATGTAACTGAGGCCATGGATGAAAATAGGGAACGGGCTACCGTCACATCCATTAGAGACTTGACACTAGAGGTGAGCCCTCATGCAACATTAGAGGAGATTGCTACCGTTCTTGATTCAAATGATTTCATCGGCAACAAACTCTGGTTCTTACTACAAAGTAAACTCCATGGCTATGAGGGAAAACTCAATCCAGGCACTTATGTAGTCAGTAACAATATGTCTGATCTTGAAATCTTAGATCTCTTGACCATGGATGAGGCGAAAGAAGCTGATGTAATCAAATTTACCATTCCAGAAGGTTATACAGTCATTCAGATTGCCTCACGTCTAGACGATCTAGGCATTGTTTCCAAAGAGGATTTCTTAAAAGCTGTAAACGAAAAAGACTATGATTATTCGTTCTTAAAATATATCCCTCAAGACACGAAATATCGCCTAGAAGGCTATCTTTTCCCAGATACATACATTGTACCTAAGCAAGTTACTGCAGAGCAAATTGTCATCAAGATGCTTAACCGCTTCCAAGAAGTCGTTGGTCAATACACACAATATTTATATGACTCACATTATACACTTCATGATGTACTTACCATAGCTTCGATCATCGAGCAAGAAGCCAAACTTGCCGAGGAACGTCCTATCATCTCAGGTGTCATCTACAATCGACTTGATACAGATATGAAACTTCAGATGTGCTCTTCCGTTCAATACGTCCTTGATAAGCGCAAGAAAAATTTGTCCTATGATGATCTTAAGGTGGAATCACCTTACAATACCTATCTCTACGAAGGTCTACCAGTTGGCCCAATCTGCATGCCAGGTGAAGAAGCTCTACGCGCAGCTTTCATGCCTGAACACAATGAGTACTATTACTTCGTACTCAAAGACCCTCAAAGTGGTGAGCACGCCTTCAGTAAATCAAGCAGCGAACATGCGCGTAACAAATCAAAATATGCACAAACTAATGATATTAACTTCTATGAATAAACGCCTTCCTATTAAGGCGTTTTTTTGATACCTCTTGCAATATCAAGGATTTTACTTTATATTGACATAAGAAGACTTATTTAGAAAGGATTACACTATGAGTGAAATAAGCTATGATTATATCGTTCAATATATACGTTCGTTGCATACACCAATAGAGGGTGTGCTTTTTGATATCGAACAAGCAATCGCCAATGAGAAAGAGACTTGGCCTATTATCAAACCAGAAGTTGCCGACTTCATGAAAGTTCTTTTAGCGATGCAAAAGCCAACCTCTGTCCTTGAGATTGGAACTGCTGTAGGTTATTCTTCTATCTTTATGAGCCAGTATCTTCCTGCAAACAGTCACATTACGACAATTGAGCGTTTTGACAAGATGGTCAAACTTGCTACAGCCAATATAAAAAGAGCAGAGCTTACAGATCGCATCCATATTCTCGAAGGGGATGCCGCAGCACTACTTGCAACATTAGAAACTGAAAAATATGATATGATCTTTATGGATTGTGCCAAAGGGCAGTATATCAACTTCTTACCTGAATGCTTGAGACTTCTCAAACCAGGTGGCCTACTGATCACAGACAACGTCCTTCATAAAGGAACTGTTGCAAGATCACGTTATCTAATCGATCGTAGACAACGTACCACACACTCACGTCTAAGAGATTTCTTATGGACAATCACACACACACCTGAGCTCCATACAAGCGTTCTTCCTGTTGGAGATGGTGTGGCTTTAAGTTACAAAATCGGAGGAAAAAATGATGAGAACAGATAAACTTGAATTACTTGCCCCCGCGGGCAGTCTTGAAACACTAAAAATTGCAGTACTCTATGGTGCAGATGCTGTGTATATGGGTGGTGGTAGCTATGGACTACGTGCTAAAGCAAAAAACTTCACCCCAGAACAAATGCGTGAAGGGATTGCCTTTGCTCATGAGCATGGTGTCAAAGTGTACATCACCGCTAATATTTTTGCACACAACTTTGACTTTGATGGGATGCGCGAATACTTCCTTTCTATAGAAGAAATGGGTGCCGACGGTGTAATTGTTGCAGACCCTGGTGTCTTTAGCATTGCAAAAGAAGCGATTCCAAACCTAGAAATTCATATTTCTACACAAGCGAATAATACGAACTATCACTCTGCACTTTTCTGGGCCAAACTCGGCGCCAACCGAATCGTGACAGCGAGAGAACTCTCTTTCTCAGAAATCAAAGAGATTAGAGACCATCTCCCAGAAGAAGTTGTGATTGAATCTTTTGTTCACGGAGCGATGTGTATGGCTTACTCTGGCAGATGCCTGCTCAGCAACTATATGACAAAACGTGATGCCAACCACGGGGAGTGTGCACAGCCTTGTAGATGGCGTTATAGTGTTGTAGAAGAAACACGTCCTGGTGAATACATGCCTGTTGAAGAAAACGAACGTGGAACTTATATCTATAACTCTCGTGATCTCTGTATGATCGAATATATTCCTGAGCTTGTTGAAAGTGGTGTTTATAGCTTCAAAATCGAGGGTCGCATGAAAACGCCACTTTATGTGGCAACTGTCGTTAAAGCCTATCGTGAAGCCCTCGATACTTACATGGAAGATCCTGCCCTGTTCGAACAAAGGAAAGAGCTGTTCTTAGAAGAAGTAAGTAAAGCCAGTCATAGAGAATTCACTACTGGTTTCTACGAGCACAAACCAACGCATGAAGATCAAACTTATAGCCATAACTCTTATGTGCGTAACTACGACTTCTCTGGTATGGTTATTGCGTATGATCAAGAAACACACATGGTTACTATTGAACAACGTCGTAAGTTCTCAGTAGGTGATACGGTAGAGTTCCTTCTTCCAAATGCACCAACTCTTTTCCACACAATTACCGAGATGTGGAACGAGGAAGGTGAATCTGTAGAGGCAGCACCTCATCCAAAGCAAATCATCCGTTTCAAAGTAGATGCTGACATTACTGTTCCCGCTCTTCTTCGTAAAATGGATCAATAAACAAGCTATCCCTCAGATGTTTCAAACCATTTGAGGGATTTTTTATATTTTTTTCCTAGGACTAACACTATTTGACACCCTCATCATACAATAAGTATGAACCCATTTTCCCCCGGAGGTGTGCCCATGCTCCCACTATGTTGTTGCTCCTATTTTTGTAGCATCTCTTCCTTTCCCCAACCACTTTCTCCCGAAGAAGAAAAACACTACCTTGATCGCTACCGCGCAGGAGATGCTGAGGCTAAGAATATACTCATTGAACACAACCTACGATTGGTGGCACACATTGTAAAGAAATATTCAAATTTGAATAAAGATATGGATGACCTTATTTCAATCGGTACCATCGGCCTGATCAAAGGTATTGTTTCTTTTGATGCAGATAAAGGTACCCGTTTGGCAACTTATGCTGCCCGTTGTATAGAAA
Source organism: Cellulosilyticaceae bacterium (assembly GCA_051650265.1). Taxonomy (GTDB): domain Bacteria; phylum Bacillota; class Clostridia; order Lachnospirales; family Cellulosilyticaceae; genus JBOFEH01. The sequence goes on along the minus strand of JBOFIR010000183.1, from coordinate 5,372 downwards.
ATGCTATATTTTTATCATGGAAACATTTTTCCTATTCTGAGGTGATTGTATGTTAAGGTATGCGATCTACTCTAGGAAGAGTCGTTTTACTGGAAAAGGTGATTCTACACAAAACCAGATTCAGCTCTGTCAAAATTACATTAAACAAAAAGAATCTACTCCAGAAGTGACTTTTCTCATCTATGAAGATGAGGGCTTTAGCGGAAGTCATACTGAACGCCCTGCTTTCACTAGGCTGATGGCAGATGCTAAGGCTCATCGGTTTGACGCTCTGATTTGTTATCGTATTGACCGTATCAGCCGTAACGTTGCGGACTTTTCAAGACTCATTCAACTCTTAGAACAACACAGCATCCACTTCATCTCCATCTCAGAACTCTTTGACACAAGCACCCCTATGGGCCGTACGATGCTCTACATCATCTCTGCTTTTGCTCAGCTTGAGCGTGAAACGACTGCCGAACGAATTCGTGATAACATGCTCCTTCTTGCCAAGACAGGACGTTGGCTAGGTGGGATCACACCTACAGGCTTTCGCTCAGTTGAATGTCGCTATATTGATCCACAAGGTAAAGAACGGTGTTTCTATCAACTTGAAAGCATCCCTGAAGAAGTAACTATTGTTCAACTGATCTTTCAGTATTTTCTAGAGACACGCTCTTTGACCCAACTCGAAAGTCGCATGATGAATCTTGGAATCACCACTAAGAATCATAAGCCTTTTTCTCGTGTAAGTCTGCGGGGTATCCTTGCTAATCCCGTCTATGCTACCGCAGATGAGACCATGTCAAACTATCTTGCTGACAACAACTATACAATTCACTGTAACCTAGAGCTCTTTGATGGAATTCATGGTCTCATGGTCTATAACAAAACCCTGCAAAAAAAACATAGTGCCCACCTCACCAAATCTGCTCAAGATTGGGTCGTTGCTGTAGGAAGCCATGAAGGTATTATCAGTAGCGCTGCATGGATTGAAACGCAGCATATTCTCTCTCTCAACAGTCAACATGGCTATGCTCGTGGCAAAGGTGATCTAGGCCTTGTCTCCGGCCTACTCCGTTGTAGCCACTGCGGGAGCTATATGCGACCCAAATCAGGGCGTATAGGAAAAGATGGTACCAAACGCTTCTACTATGTGTGTGAATCTAAAGAAAAGTCCCACAGCACATCCTGCCAAGTATCAAATGCACAAGGGAATGAGGCAGACTCAGCCATCCTAAAGGCATTAAGCACTCTTTCCTACTCTTCCCAGCAAGTAGGTCATGCTCTGGATACACACCACTTTCTGACACAACACCTTGCCCCTAGCGACCTGCTCATACAGCAAATCAAAAAATGTGAGAACCAGATCAAAAATCTTCTGAGTGCCTTGGCACAAAATAACCCTACCAATATCAAGGCGTTACTTTTAGAAGAACTCGGTGTTCTAGATGAAAAGAAAAAAACACTCCTTGCAGATTACGAAGCATTCACACACTCACTAAAGCAAGAGCTCCCCTCTGAGATTTGGATCACTTCACTCCTCTCTAATCTACAGCAAATGATCTTTACACTTCCTGTCACCACGCAGCGTCAGCTTATCAAGCCTCTCATCGATGTAATTTATTGGGATGGTAGCAACCTCAAACTCTATCTTACAGAGACAGAACAAATAAAAGGATTAGCAGACCTCTGCTAATCCTTTTGTGATCCCAATAACTCCTCTTTAACTTTTTCCAACAAAGCTTGTTTATAGGTGCTGTCAAGTTCAAGTATATCTATTACCTCATAAATCAAACTGGCATAATACTTTTCTATTTCCCGCTGTAGCGTCTGCACTTTGTCACCTTGTGGAAATACGACTTCTATATTCATAAATATCACCTTATGGACTTAGTATCCATTGCTAATGTATGTGCTACAAAGGTTGTATTATACCCCTATTCTTAGATTCCACCTCTTTCGCCTCAGCAGCGGACGCCAATGTTGTCATCTCAAAGTATAGCAAATGAAATCCTTATGAGCATCCGTTCTAATAAAAAGCAAAAGAACGAAACCTCACTCCATTCTCCGATCGGAGTAGACAAAGAGGGCAATGAAATCAGTCTTCTTGATGTCCTATGCACAGATAATGATTCCATCTTTGATCAAGTTGATTTTGGGATTGAAGTGAAAAAACTCTATCATAAAATCAAGTGTATCCTCAAACCCCGTGAAAAAGAAATTCTCCAAATGCGCTATGGTCTCAATAATACTGAAGAAAAAACACAACGCGAGATTGCAGAACTCATGGGAATCTCTCGCTCCTTTGTCTCTCGCATTGAAAAGAAAGCTTTAACCAAACTCTATAATGAACTGAGCAAAAAATAAAGGAAGTGCACCCTTTTGAGGTGCACTTCCTTTATTTTATTTAAACTTCCATGATGATTGGTAAAATCATTGGACTACGCTTTGTTTTTTGCCATACAAATTCTTTGAGATCGTCTTTAACAATTGTTTTGATTTGAGACCATTCTACGATATGCTTTGTTTCACAGCGTTCTAACGCTTTACGCACTACGAATTTCGCTGCATCCATAAGGTTCTCTGCCTCTCTTACATAAACGAATCCCCTTGAGATAATATCAGGACCTGAAACTACAGCACCTGTTTCTTTTTCAAGTGTCATCACAACAATCAATAAACCATCTTGTGAAAGATGCTTACGATCACGAAGAACGATATTTCCAACGTCTCCTACACCAAGTCCATCTACAAGAACTTGCCCTGATGGTACAGTTCCTACAACACTACAACTCTCTCTACTGAGTTCAACCACATCTCCAATAGAAATAAGTGGGATATTGTTTCTTGGCATCCCTAGACTTACTGCAAGCTCTGCATGTTTTTGCAAGTGTCTATATTCCCCATGAACAGGAATAAAGTATTTTGGTCTTACAAGTGCATGAATGAGTTTAAGTTCTTCTTCTGCTGCATGCCCAGATACGTGTGTATCTTCTTTGATAACGACTGCACCTTTTTTAGAAAGTTCATTGACAACTTTTGAAACTGTCTTCTCATTTCCTGGAATTGGTGTTGAACTAAGAATCACCACATCACCCGGCTTAACTTCTAATTGTCTATGCTCTGAAGTTGCCATACGTGATAAAGCAGCCATTGGCTCTCCTTGACTTCCTGTCATGATTATAACAATTTGATCATCATTATATTTCTTGATCTCGTTAATTTCTACCATTGTATTCTCTGGAATATCAAGGTATCCGAGTTCACTTGCTGTTTTCACAACATTTACCATACTACGTCCAATAACAGCTACTTTGCGCTTGTATTTATATGCTGCATTGATAATTTGTTGTACACGGTCAACATTTGATGCAAATGTCGCCACCATGATTCTTTTATCTTGTGCTTTATTAAAGATATCTTCAAACTTTTGTCCAACCATACGCTCTGATTGTGTATAGCCTGCACGTTCTACATTTGTACTATCAGCTAATAATGCCAGTACACCTTTTTTACCAAGTTCTGCAAGGCGATGTAAATCGATGCGCTCGCCACGAATTGGTGTATAATCCACCTTGAAATCTCCTGTGTGAATTACCGTTCCAACTGGAGTCCAAATAGATAAGATTACCGCATCCGCTATACTATGGTTTGAGCGAATAAACTCAATTTTGAAGCTGTTTCCAAGTTTGATTGTATCACCTTGTGTGATATTATTACGTTTTGTTGTCTTGAGTAAGTTATGCTCTCTTAACTTATTCTCAATAAGTCCGATTGTGAGTTTTGTACCATAGATTGGTACATTGAGTTCTTGTAATACATATGGTAAAGCACCGATATGGTCCTCATGTCCATGTGTAAGTACAATTCCTCTTACTTTTTCCGCATTCTTTGTTAAATAAGTTATATCAGGAATGACTAAATCAATCCCTAGCATTTCATCTTCTGGGAAAGCTAGGCCACAGTCAACCACAATGATGTCATCTTCATATTCAAAAGCGGTCATGTTTTTTCCGATTTCACCTAATCCACCCAAAGGAATAATGCGTAACTTATTCTTGCTTTTTTTGGGTACCAAAATTACACCTCCATATATTTATTTATATTAAGAGTTCCGATCATCTGCCTTTTACTTGCATTCTTTACAAAGCCCATAAAAGGTTACATTATGATTCGTAACTTTAAAATCATACTTAGCCTGTATATGAGACTCGATTTCTGTTAGTAAGTCATTTTCCACTTCAAAAACCTTCCCACATCTTTCACATATCAGATGATGGTGATGATGCTCGTCTTCGTCCGAGCTGAGTTCAAAACGACTACAACCATCATCAAAGTTGAGTCTATCTACAATACCCATCTCTTCAAATAATAAAACTGTCCGATACACTGTTGCCAAACCGATCTCTGGATATCTCTCTTTAACGCAGGAGTAAATCTCTTCCGTAGATAAATGTTGGTCTCGATTTTCAATAAGTACATCTAGTACCCCTCTACGTTGAGTGGTCAATTTACAACCTTTTTCTTTTAATCGTTCTTTGAATACTTCTGCGTTCACTCGTTTTTCTCTCCTCATCCATTATTATACTAAGTTCTTATATTATATAATGTGGACTTCTAAATGTCAATTGATACTTACTATCACTTAAACTTCTAGGTCGTACTCATCACTTTCCATAAGTAATAATGCTACCTTTTGAAACTCTGCATCATCTTCTACGACTTCATAAGTTAATTCTTCATCATCACCTTGTACAAGTTTCAGAATTGTTGCCACATCATCCTCATCGGCTACGAGTAAGTATTGCACCTCATCTACTAAAATCTGGTCCATAATCTCTAAATCTACTTCTTGTTGTAACTCTTCATCAAAAAATTTAATCTTGTCCATTTTTGTACCCCCTTAGGCCTTTGTATCTAAATAGTTTTGTAAGATAATTGTTGCTGCTACTTTATCGATCACTTGTTTACGCTTGCCACGACTCACATCTGCTGCAATCAGCATATTTTCTGCTGATACTGTAGAAAGCCTTTCATCCCAAAGCTCTACCGGCAATTTAAGTTTATTTTCAAGTTTTGTCTTAAATACCATTGTTGCTTCACCACGTTCACCAATTGTATTGTTCATGTTCTTAGGAAGTCCCAAAACAATCTTCTCTACCTGATATTGTGCACATAATTCAGCAATTCTATTTATTGTTGGCTTAATATTAAATTCATCTGTTCTTCTAATAATCTCTAAGCCTTGTGCCGTGAAACCAAGTGGATCGCTTACTGCTACACCTGTTGTTTTTGTTCCATAGTCTAATCCTAATATACGCAAGCTCATTCCTCTTCTCTCGTTGATCTTTATAGATGTTCCCTAAGGAAAATATCCTATCTTTCGG
>JBOFIR010000182.1:0-12917 GCA_051650265.1 Cellulosilyticaceae bacterium | reverse complement strand
CCTTCTTTGTGATGAACCGACAGGTGCGCTTGATTACAATACAGGGAAACAGGTGCTTAAGACATTACAAGATACTTGCAAGGAGATGGGGACTACAGTGATTGTCATTACACACAATGCAGCCATTTCTCCTATGGCAGATCGTGTCATTAGGATCAATGACGCTAAGGTGAGAAGTATTGAAGTCAATGAGAATCCACGCTCAGTTACTGAGATTGAGTGGTAGAGGAGGATTCTTATGATAAACAAAGCGTACAAGCAATCCATTTTACGAGAAATCATTTCGTCCAAAGCAAGATTTATTTCTATTATCGTTATTATTTTATTAGGGGTTTCTTTCTATGCAGGGATCAAATCATCAGGACCAGATATGAATGTAGCGATCAACCAATTTTATGAAGACTACAACTTGATGGATAGCAAAGTGGTGTCCACCTTGGGGCTTACAGAAGCTGACTTAGCCCTTCTTAAAGAGGATGAGCGGGTTTTAGATGTAGTAGGGAGTCATACCATAGATGTGAATCTTACCAATAACAACAACCTTGTCAGATTCATGGGCTATGATCAGGCACATACAATTAATAAATTTGTTGTATTACAGGGTAGATTGCCAGAAAATCCAGGTGAGATCGCCTTAGATGAGCGTGCCTTCAAGATAAATCCTGATCTTAAAATAGGGGATATGTATCACATTGCTTCAGACCAGGATGCAATGTCTCACTTCAAGGAGACGGGATTTGAAATCGTAGGAAGTGTCAAAAATCCCATGTATATCGAGAAAGAAGCAAGAGGCTTTACACCTGTTGGCAAAGGAACGATAGATTATTTTGCGCTCATCAATGACGCAGATGTGGATATGCCAGTTTATACAGAACTTTATATACGCTTCAAAAACGTGCAAGGTGTAGAGGCTTATAGTGAAAGCTATAGTGATCTCATGACAGAAAACACAGCCTACCTCGAGAATTTATTTGGTAAAAGAATAGGTGCACGTATTGAAGAGGTTAAAAGTGAGATTCAAGAGGAGTTGGACAAAGGGTATGAAGAGCTTGCTACAAATGAGCAAAAGCTTAAAGATGCCCAGATCGAGTTGAACACAGGGAGAGCGGCTTACGAAACAGGAAAGAAACAATATAATGAAGCACACCGAGCCTTTGAAAAAGGCATCAAGAAAGGTGAGGCGGAATTGGTTGCTGCGGCAAAGTCACTTGAGGCTGGTCAACGCGAACTTGATGAACAAAAAGTAACATTAGCATCAGGCAAAAAGGCACTAGAGCAGGCTAAAGTTAAGCTTGATCAAACGAAGACAACCTTGGCGATGCAAGGGGTTGACCCAGATGCAAGTACTGAGACCTTAGATGAGCACATTCAGGCTATGGAAGATTTGGTAAAGCAAGGTGAATTAGCCTCGGATGATGGTCAGCTTCAAGATCTGATCGCATTGCGTGCAGGGATCATCAGCTATCAAGAAGGCAAAGAGGCATACGATGTGCAGCAGCAAGGCTTTACTGAAGGACAAAGCCAATTAGATGATGCCCAGCGGCAGTTAGCGCGATTAAAGGTGTAATTAGAACAAGGCAGACAGGTGCTATCACATAATCAAGTGCAAGGTCAAAAAGAACTTGATGAGGTGATGAAACAACTAGAAGACTCAGAGGCGCAGCTCTTAGCAGGTGAACAGGAGGTTCAGGTCAACCAGCAGAAGTTAGTAGAGGGCAAAGCGGAGATCGACGCACAACAAAAACAAGCTTTTGATCAGCTAGACCAGAGTAGTTACTATATCTTTGATCGTACAGATAACCAAGGCTATCTCGGTTACAAAGATGCCATTGTCAGTCTAGATAATATTGCATCTGTTTTACCACTCTTTTTCTTCTTAGTTGCCATTATGATTTGTTTGACGACGATGACGCGTATGGTAGAAGAAAATCGTATTGAGATTGGTACCTTAAAAGCTTTAGGTTATACCAATCTTGAGATTTCATGGAAGTACATTGTGTATGCTACATTGGCAAGTGTTGTAGGAAGTGTACTGGGTATTGTCATAGGATGTAATGTCTTACCACGAGTGATTAGCAGTGCTTATGGTAGTCTCTATAGTCAACCAACACTAGCAATCTATTATTATCCGTCGTTTATTGTGCAATCTATGCTACTGTCCATACTGTGTACAGTAGGGGCGGCATTATTTGTAGTTAGGGTAGAGCTAAAAAGTAAGCCATCACAACTTATGCAACCCAAAGTACCCAAAATTGGTAAAAAAATATTGCTCGAACGCATTACCCTATTGTGGTGCCGATTGAGCTTTAATCATAAGGTGACACTAAGAAATATTTTTAGATATAAACAACGCATGATGATGACGATTCTTGGTATTTCAGGGTGTATGGCACTTTTAGTAACAGGGTTTGGTCTTAAAGATTCCACATCAAAAATTGTAGATCAACAATTTGATAAGCTCTGGCGCTATGAGGCAATGGTAATTTTAGATGAAAATGCAACCAAAGAAGATCTTGAAGATTACCAAGAGACTGTGATGAAGATGCCAGGTTATGAGAGTGGAATGAAGATGCATCAAGAATCTGTTACCTTTGAAAAGGAGAAGATGAACAAGCAAACAGCAACACTCTATGTACCTACACCAGGTGAGCAGCTCAGCCAATTTGTCTATCTCAACAATCGTCTATCAGGTGAGCAATATGAAGTCCCGGATGAGGGTGTCATTATTGATGAGAAGTTAGCAAAACTCCTTGCAGTATCAGTGGGGGATGAGATTACATTAACCGATGAACATCATAAAAGCTATACAGTACGTGTGGCCCATATAGCTGAAAACTATGTGATGCACTTCGTTTATATGTCACCAACCTACTATGAGCAGGTCTTGAAAGATCAGCCAAGTACCAATACAGAGTTATTAAATTTCAATGAAAGTGCAGAAGAAGATGATATACTTTCAGCAAATCTTCTGGCATCTAAAAGTGTGATCAATGTAACCATGAAAGCACAAATGGAAAAAAGTACAGAAGAAACCAATGATAGCATGAAACTTGTTATGATTGTAATAATTGTATCAGCAGGTGCACTCGCTTTTGTTGTATTATATAACTTAAATAATATTAATGTTTCTGAGCGGATCAGGGAGCTATCAACTATCAAAGTTCTTGGGTTTTATCATAACGAAGTTACCATGTATATCCTTAGGGAAAATGTGATCCTTACGCTCTTAGGAATTTTAGTTGGATCAATATTTGGGAAGGTTTTACATGGCTTTATTCTCCAGACAGCAGAGACAGATATGATTATGATGTACCCAGAGATTAGCATGATGAGTTATGTTTTCTCAGCACTACTCACACTTTTCTTCTCTGTAGTCGTGATGATCTTAATGCATATTAAAATCAAAAATGTCAACATGATTGATGCACTCAAATCCAATGAATAATAAGAAATACGCCCCTAGTATCCTTAATAAAAGGATACTAGGGGCGTATTTTTTTCAGGGAAGTGTTATTGAAAGGGTATTAGCCTTTTGCGGCACCAGTAGAAACCCACTGATTATTGGTAGCCGACTTTTGGGCCTTGTCATGAAAATAATTGCCACCTTCATCGCTGATATTACTGCACCATTGATTATTGGTAGCGGATTTGGGTGCTTTGTCATGAAAATATTGGGTACCTTCTGTAGAGACCTGTTCACGGTTGTTGTGTGTTGTGTGTTGCGTTTTTTTCATGATGAGACCTCCTTAAAAATAAAATGGGAGTACACTCATAGTATGAGTTAACATAGAAAATAAAATACAGGAAGGAATTTGCAGAAAGAGGTAGATGTACGATCAAGAGACAAGTATAGTTAAAATTATATAAAAAAATTGAAATTTATCATCTCAAACTTATGATAAGATGAAAAGATGAAGAGGAGGGGGAGAAGATGCAAGAAATTAAGATTGTTTCTCCGAATGGTAATATTGCATGTTGTCTGCAGGTAGGGGGTCAGAAAGAAAAGGGTCGATTGTTTTATGAAGTATACTATCTAGGGAAAAGTATTATTGCGCCGTCACAGCTTTCTTTCGAACTAGAGGGGGAGACCAATTTGGAGTGTGGATGGCACCTCCAAAAGTATGAAACAGAATATGTAGATCAAGAGTGGGAGAACCCATGGGGGGAAAATCGTTACGTAAGGGATCACTATCATGGCAGTGAGGTTAAGCTGATAGATCACCTTAGCAGGGAACTAACGATAGAACTTCGTGTATATGATGAAGGGGTAGCACTGCGCTATAGGATTCATGAGGGAGAGCATTTCAAACAGATTCAAATTCGAAATGAGTATACAGAATTCAGGTTACAAGAGAATCACTATGCTTTTACAACCCATTGGGCACAGGGAGCTTATCAAAAGTGCAAGTTAAGTGAGATCGGCACAGGTGCAGAGCGACCACTCGTCATAGAGATAGAAGAAAATAAATGTTATATTGCGTTAGCAGAAGCAAATTTGGTGGATTATGCAAGGATGAAGCTAGACTACAAAGAGCAACATACATTAGTGAGTAGCCTAAGTGGTAAACCGCTTTATTGCTTCAAGGAAGAGGAGGGGTTAAGAGAATCTGATGAAACCCAATTGATTAAATACCAAGGGGATCTCCCACTGGTTACACCATGGCGTGTAGTGATGATTGGGGAATCAGCAAGTGCATTATATGAAAATAAGACACTCATTATAAATCTCAATGAACCTTGTGAAATACCCGACACATCTTTTATTACACCGGGGAAAGTTATTCGTGTGATGCCACTCACAACAGAAGTTGGTAAGTCTTGTGTGGACTTTGCCGTGAGAAGACAGCTCCAATACATAGAGGTTGATGCAGGATGGTATGGGGATGAAAATAGTTTTGCATCAAATGCAACTTCTGTCTCAGTAGATCCCAATAGGTACGCAGGTGAATTTGATTTGTTTGAAATCATAGCTTATGCCAAACGACACGGGATTAAGGTGATCCTTTATATCAATCAGCGGGCGATGATGAACCAACTCGATGAATTGCTTCCACTCTACAAGAGTTGGGGAATAGCAGGGATTAAATATGGATTTGTGGAGGTTGGTCCACAAAGATGGACAGCTTGGCTCCATGAGTGTGTGAGAAAGGCAGCTGCTTACGGTATGGTACTAACCATTCATGATGAATATAGACCGACAGGTTATAGTCGTACCTATCCCAATCTTTTGACCCAAGAGGGGATCAGAGGAGATGAGGAGCGGCAACTAGCATGTAATACCCTCACCATTATTTTTACCAGAATGCTCTGTGGGGCGGGGGATCATACAGTATGTTACTATGATGAACGTGTAGATGACTACTGGTCGCATGCGTATCAACTCGCTAAGGCACTTATCATCTTTAGTCCACTGCAATTTTTATACTGGTACGATAATCCTGCTCAAATGGATGAGGGGGAAGAACTTACATTCTTTGATGAACTCGCCACGGTATGGGATGAAACAAAGATTCTAAATGGAGAGATTGGTAAGTATGTAGCTATGGCAAGAAGAAAGGAAGATCAGTGGTTTGTAGGGATAATGAATGCGACTGAAAAACGCACATTTACAGTTGCACTCGATTTCTTAGCGCCAGGAAAGTCTTATCAGGCATGGATCCATACAGATGATGTCAACCTCAAAACACGTACAAAGGTAAGAACGCAAGTGATTGAAGTTAGCAGTGAGATAAGTCTTACTTACGAAGTAGAAGAAGATAATGGAGTAGCTATAAGGTTTAAAGTAATGGAATAAATGGGAATGAGGACTACCCAAAATAGTCCCTATACACAAGAAGATTGTGAGGATTATAAGTGCCTATCTTGACGCCACTTATGGATTGTTTCTACCATGGCCATGTAGCCTTCGGTAGGTACATAATCTGGAATAGAGTTTCCGGAACTAAATGCAATGCCACCATGTCCCTTTACTTTTTCTAGGCAATCTAGGATATAAGTTTTTATGTAATCAGGCGATTGACGGCAGAGTACATCTGTGTCGATACCACCAAAGTTACCGATGCGGTCTCCATAGCGATCAACCCAGACAGAAAAATGAGCTATGGCATCCTCATTAGAATGCTTGGCATCTATCTTGGCAAGATTGATAATATCATCAAATATACAAAAGAGATTGCCACAAGAATGAAGGAGAAATGGTTTGTTACAAGCGTGTACTTTATCTACAATACGACGGTATTGAGGGATAATGTTACGACGAATATCATCAGGTGAAATAAGTGTAGATACATTGTAGCCCAAATCATCACCAAATCGCATGAGGCAAAAGGCGTCAGAAAATTCATCCATAAATTTATTCCAAATCTTAAACTGTACGTCACCCATAGCTTTGAATAAATCTTCAAAGAGCTCGGGATCATCGGCCTTGATATAGCATAAATCCATATAACCTACAATATCTTGGATCGATTCAAAAAGGCCATTTCCAACACCACCAATAGCTCTCATGCCCTCAGGACAAGTCTGAGCAAAGTTGCGTATATAAGGTGCATACATATTAAAGTAGCGCTCAGGAAGCTCATCCCAAGGATATCTATCAAAATCGGCACGATCTTTGATACAACCTTCCTGGTGAGCACCTAGAGCGCCCCCACCGATCAATGCGCCGCATACACCAAATTCCATTGATGCTGTATCATAGCCCATCTGCCTCCAAAAATCCCAAAATTGTCTAAACCCTTCTAGGCTATCTTTCATGTCGGCTGAAAACAAAAGATCAAAAGGCTTATAACCGGTAGTTTCTTCAATTACTTTTGGCCCAACGAGGTGTTCGTAGAGAGGAAGACGGTCTACCCAATGATTGGTAGCAACTTTTACGATATGACGATAATCGGGCTCAAATGCATATTTTCTTAAAATCTCCATAAGTATCAAGTCCTTTCTGCATATATAAATTACAGATAATCTATGATGAAATGCTGTATAATATTAACAAAAGTGTCCTTTTACTCATAAGTTTTATAATGGCTATTGAAGTGGTAGTACATTGCATGCTTGAAGGCTTCAAAATCTTTAGCTAAAAGTGCAGCTACAATCTGTTCATGCTTTGCAACGGTTTGAGCCATATATGCAGGTTCAATATGCTGTTTATGGTATTTGTCACACGCCCAAACAGCTGTGATGATGGAAGATAAGATCGTATTTCCAGTAGAGGCAAAAAGTGTCTGATGAAAATTTGCATCTGCTTCATAAAATTCGGCACCAAAAATCAGGTGAGAGGCACACGTTGAACAATTTTCTCTTTGGATAGTTTGCATCGTTGCTAAATGTGCTTGTAAGCTGGTGAGGTCATCAAGTGTGAGATGCTCAAAAGCTTCTTGCAAAAAACCAAGTTCTAATGAGCGTCTAACAGCTAAAGTTTGAGCTAACAGTTTTTCACTGTCCCCTGTTAGGTTATAGAGTAATGTGTGAAATAAAAAATCTGTATTAAACTCTTGAATGATCATGCCTACACCAGGTTTGGAACTGACAATACCTGAAATCTCTAGAGATTTAATAGCTTCTCTCAAAACATTTCGGCTTACCCCTAGGAGATTACACATTTCCATTTCTGTAGGGAGCTTGTCCCCGGGTTTGAGTTGGTTTTGAACAATATAGTCTTTCAATTCGTCGTAAACCTGTAAATAAAGTTTACGGCTTTTTAAATTTTTCATTGTTGAATTTGTAGTAGAGGACATGGCACACAACCTTTGTTAGTAAATTTATAATGTATACACCCATACTAGTAAAAAAAAAAATGAATGTCAATTAAAAATATTGACATTTATTTTTGAACTAAAGTATTATATTATTAAGTTTGTACTTTGTAGGACAAAGTCAATGACTTTATAAAATAGCAGAAGGTAGGGGTGTTTAAAATGGCATGTTTTGATATGGAAAGCATAAAAGGGGTTATCCCAGCAATGCTGACACTATTTGATGAAAATGAAGAAATTGATATTAAGAGAACAGAGTCATTAGTTGATTTTCTCTTAGAAAGAGATGTAGATGGGTTCTATCTTACAGGAAGTACTGGAGAAGGCTTCTTGATGACTGGAGAGGAACGCAAAAAAGTCGTAGAAACTGTTATAAACCGTGTTGCAGGAAGAAAACCGATCATTGTGCATGTGGGGGATATTGGCACTAAAAAGTCTATAGAGCTTGCAAAGCATGCTTATGAAGCGGGCGCAGATGCGGTTTCTTCAGTACCACCGTTTTACTGGAAGTTTAGTGAACAAGATATCTATAACTACTACAAAGACTTGGCTGAGGCAACACCACTTCCTATGATTGTCTATAATGTGCCACTTGCTGGTTTGATGGGGACAGACTTGATTGTCAAGCTTGCGCAATTAGAAAACGTAAAGGGTCTTAAGTTTACAGGAAAAGATCATGATCAGATGAGTCACCTCAAAGATATTCTAGGGGAAAGATTTATGATCTACTCTGGATGTGATGAGATGTCATTTTCGGGACTTTCTCTAGGAACAGATGGGATTATTGGTTCATTTTATAATGTGATGCCAGAACTGTTTAAAGGAATTGCAAAGGCTGTGCAGAATGGTGAACTTGCACAAGGGGTAAGGTTACAGAAGATTGGAACAGAGATCATCCTTGCATCCTTAAAATATGATTATTTAGCACTTATGAGAAATATGATTAAGTGGCAGGGTGTGGATGCAGGTTACTCACGTAGACCATTCACAAATTATGAAGATACTGATCTTGAAGCCTTTAAAGAAACATTAAGACAAATTAAGAATAAATATCATGTAACAGAAGTTGCATTTTTACAGCAAATTTAAGGAGTGCACTAACAATGAGTGAATTGAAGTGGCAAGAAATTGAAAAAAGCGGCCAAGGTGGGTTTGAAGCCTATAGAATACCAGGGATTGTTGTGACTGCAAAAGGTACAATCATTACTTATTATGAAACAAGGCTTGGTGCGAGTGATTGGAGTACCAGAGGTGTAGGTGTCAGAAGAAGTGAAGATGGTGGCATTACTTTTTTAGAGCGACAAATGGTTGTCTATGACGAAAAAGTGGCGATCAATAATCCTGTGATGATTGCTTCAAGAGACGGAAGCGTACACCTCTTATGGCAAAAGGATTATCGAGAACTTTTCTACCAGGTGAGTAAAGATGATGGCGCTACTTTTTCGGAGCCTGCCAGTATTTTGGAGGCAGTTGAGGCGTTTAAATCAGAATATGATTGGTCACTTTTTGCAGTAGGACCAGGTCATGGTATAGAGTTGCAAAATGGACGATTAGTCGTGCCTATTTGGTTAGCACGAGGGGAAGGCGACAATCATTTCCCCACGCAAGTAAGTACAATCATCAGCGATGATGGCGGTCAAACGTGGGTATGTGGTGAAGTTATTTATGGAAGTGAACGGACTGAAGATGACTTTGCTTGGCCAAATGAAACGCAGGCAGTCGAGCTCACTGATGGGCGTGTACTACTCAATATACGTCACAATGGCAAACTACATTATCGCTATAAATCAGTCTCCGTAAATGGCAAAGACCAGTTTTCAACACCTGTTCCAGATATGAATTTACCTGATCCTATATGTTTTGGTAGCGTTCTGCGAGCCAAGGAAGATATTTTGTTTGTGAATTGTGCGCACAATGATGCGTGTGGATGGGCACCAAGAATCAATTTGACAGTGCGCCTTAGTGAGGATGATGCAAAAACGTGGAAATATGCTAAGCAGATTGCAGAAGTGAGCGCCTATGCAGATATTGCTTGTTCACCAGATGGTAGTACCTACTACTGCTTTTTAGAGCATGAGAAGGTGGCAGAAGGCGGTTATCCTAGGGAATTGGTATTAGCAGTATTTGATAAGATCTATTTAATGCAATAAAAGATGTCTCCTCAAGGGCACATAAACGGTCATTCCTGAAAAGGTCATTGTATGGTATACTAATAAAAGACGATGACTTTAAAACGAGGAGATGAGACATGAAATTGACAAAAACGGAATTTAAAATACTAGAGCTTTTTCATACATTCACAATTACAGGGCACTACATGACCCATGACCTTTTAGGTAAACTTTATCAAGTAGACAAAGTAGCGATGAGCGAATTTGTATCACAGCAGATAGGTACTGTGATCAGTGTCGACATGGTGGAGGGAATTCTTGAAGAGATGGTGTATGCCGGTGCATTGGTAAACATAGTATATGAGGGAAATACTTATTATACAGCGGTTAGTGGGGTTGAGAGTGATGTCATCTATGGGGATACAGAAGTAGGAGCACTATTGTACGGTGAGAATTAATAAATTATTGAGTAATAAAGGGATTTGCTCGAGAAAGCAGGCACATGAACTCATCCTGGCTGGGCGTATTAAGGTAAATGGGGTCTTGTGCACACCAGGACAATGGGTAGAGGAAGAAGATTCAATATGTATTGATAATACGCCTCTTTGTGCCAAGAAAAAAGTCTATCTTGTGCTCAATAAACCTGTTGGGGTTACCTGTACGTCAGCATCTGAAGTGAAGGACAATATTGTAGATTATATGGCATATCCAGAGTATATCTTTCCTGTAGGTCGGTTAGATAAACCGTCACAAGGGCTGATCTTATTGACAAATGATGGCGATCTTGCCAATCTTATTTTGGATGCAGCGCATTACCATGAGAAGGAATATAGGGTGACAGTAGATCGTCCCTTTGAAAAGTGTTTGTTAGAAGACCTCGCAAAGGGTGTAGATCTTGGGAATGTAGTGACAAGGCCCTGTCAAGTAGAGGCAGAGAGTGAAGATACATTACGTATAACGATTACGCAAGGTCTCAATAGGCAGATACGACGGATGTGTAAAGCTTTTGGCTATGATGTGGTACGTTTAGAACGTATTCGTATTCTTAATATCACTTTGGATGAGTTGCCGTATGGTAAATGGCGCGAACTGGGTGAAAAAGAGATTGTACAATTAAAGGTACTTCAGTCTAGCAGGTAACTATGTGGCATAAGATATAAGGTAGACAATTAGAGATGTTAGAATTGTTTGCTGGTGAGCCATCTCATGAGTTAGTACAAGGGGAGAGGCAGTCGTGATTGGATCACGGCTGCCTCTTTTGCATGTCTGGGGTATGACAAAAACGTGTAAGTGTGTCATTTATTAGATCTAGGTGCATAGAAATAAAGGTAGGACAAGAGTACCTATCTCAATTGAAGGGGAGTGAGTAGATGCAACATCAACGTACATTATCATGGGATGAAATGGCTTATGAATATACTTGCCCAGAGTGGTTTGCAAAGGCCAAGTTTGGAATTTGGGCACACTGGGGGCCACAATGTGTACCCAAAAAAGGTGGTGGCTGGTATGCAAGACATATGTATATGGAGGATGTAGGAACTGAGACTTTTGGACAGGGGGCCTATGAGTATCACACTGAGACATATGGTCATCCTTCTGAATTTGGGTTCAAAGATTTGCTACCATTATGGAAAGCCGAAAACTTCGATGCAAATGCGGTTATGAGGAAGTGTACAGAATGGGGAGCAAAGTATTTTACAGTAACGTCAGCACACCATGACCACTTTGACAACTTTGATTCCACATATCATGAATGGAATAGTATGAACATGGGGCCAAAGCGTGATATTGTGGGAGAGTTCGCGCGTGCCGCCCGGAAAGAAGGGCTACGTTTTGGGGTAGCATCCCATGACAATAGACACTTAGAGTGGTGGCAAGTTGCTTTTGGTGCTGATAAAACTGGAGAAAAAGCAGGCGTACCCTATGATGGGCATGTGACAAAGGCTGATGGTAGAGGTAAATGGTGGGAAGGGTTTGACCCACATAAGCTTTACGGATTACCACCGGCACAAAGAAGCCAAGAGACGTATGAAGAGGAAATGGCAAACTGGATGCTCAGACATACCGAGCTGATTGAAAAATATAAACCTGATCTATTATATTACGATTGGTTTGGTTTTTCATACGGGGAGTATGGTAAAGAGATTGCAAGACGATTACATAATCAATGTTTTAATGATAAAGGTTTTATTGATACAACGGTAATGACAAAAATGAAAATTCCTGGGTGTATTTATGATGTGGAATGTGGACTTGTACGGGATATTGAGAAAAAACCATGGCAGACAGAGACCACATTTATGAATTGGTTCTACAAGGAGATGGAACCTAAGCATAATAGCCGCAGTATTATTGAATTTCTTATTGATGCAGTGAGCCGTAACGGCAATCTGCTCCTTAGTGTGGAGCTTCTCCCAGACGGGACATATCCTACATGTCTTGTAGAGATTATGGATGAAGTGGGAGAATGGCTACGTGAGAATGGTGAGGGCATTTATGAAAGCACACCGTGGAAAGTCTATGGGGAAGGGCCAAGCGTGGTGGATAGCCATGAGGAGAGTTCCCCACACTTTAATCAACGAACAAAAACATCACCACTTTATGAATCATCTGAAGTACGCTTTACCCAAAGAGATGGTAATATCTATATCTTCCCTATGAATCCTCAAAAAGGGAAGTTGACTATAGGCACATTGGGGACTTTAAATAATGCTAGGATTACCGCCATCAGGGGGATTGGCAAAGACAATATTTATGTATTTCAACAAAAGGCAGATTGCCTAGAGATTACATTAGAAGATACAGATGTTAAAGGATGCCCCATTGGCCTTAAAGTTTTATTTGAATAATTGATAGACCTTATAACAAGTGATGCATGCGTAGCGATAGGTGCTTGGAGAATAAATGAGGCTATTTTATGGGATAGCTGTCATAAAATAGATACAAGGATAGAGTTGGCCGCGTTGTAGTAAGTATAAAGGGGGGGAATAGGATGGCTATAGATTTTGATAAAGAGCGATGGAATGGGATTAAGGATACATATGATAGATGG
>JBOFIR010000181.1:0-7768 GCA_051650265.1 Cellulosilyticaceae bacterium | reverse complement strand
GCCTTCAATTTTCTTACTTGTATTGGTTCCTCTATAATACCTTTTAAATATGTTTTCTAGCTCTTCCTCCGCCACACCTTTCCCATTATCTGATATGGTCACAAACACGCCTTCTCTCTCTCGTGTTTGAATGGTAATTGTAATCGTCACATCTTTCCCATTGTGCACCAAGGCATTCATAATCAGGTTGATAAATACACGCTTTATCAGTTGTGGATCTACCTCCCTCAAGATTTCTTCATCACTATACACAAAACCAATGTTACTCTCGCAGTACTTTTCATCATTCATCAAGTCAATAATCACATGACGCATCAAGGACACAATATTAACCTGCTTCTTATTTAATGCCAAGGTGTTATTCTTAAGCCTTGTCGATAAATTGAGGTCTTCTACGAGTGTCTTGATATACTCACTCTTACGAAGTATCGTACTGCAACATTTTACACGGGTTTCGTCTGGGATCTCATAGTCAGTATCCACCATGATCTCTGCATTTCCCATGATAGAAGTCAGAGGTGTCTTGATATCATGAGAGATGTTAGAGATCCATTCTTCTCGCATCTGATCGAGTTTTTCCCGCTCTTGTTCATTGCTTCTCAATTGATCTGAGAGCTGATTGAGGTGTGCTTCCACTTCAAAATAAATCCCCTTATTGACTTTACTCCTCATGTAGTTCCCCTGAGAAAGTGTGAGGATTCGGCTAATAATACGATTGATAGGCTTTGTAATTTTGATGGTATACAAAAAACTAATGATAATAATAAGGACGCTATTTAAGGCCAGCAGTATCGGAAAGCGGTGCGCTTCTTCTACGCGTCTTGCATCGTAGGAATAAATCATCCGCTTCACTTCCTCTCTCTCTAAAAAGAGCAAATAAGTATACGTCTTGTCCGCTATCACTTTTTCCTCCAAGAACAAAGTGGCCTCTTCACTACTATACATAGCAATCAAAGACACATTAGAATACTTCATAGGCGCACCTTCTGGCTTATGATAGGCGAATACCTCCTGATTGTTCTCATCTAAGATTTGCAGTCCAATCCGCCCTGCATCTAGTGTGCGAATCCCTGCTGGCGTTACCTCCACCTGATTGTCTAATGACACATAGATATAGTCATGAAATGCTTCAAGGAGCTTTTCTGGATAATAGTGGTATATTAGCCCATCTTTGTAGAAATTACTTGTGATCACCATGCCATTAATGAACAAGATGGTTAAACATGCAAGGATAAACGAAACGGAGTAATAAAGCATCATCTTTTTTTTCATGCCTTAATTTCCTTTCATCACAAACTTATAACCAAGCCCAATAACTGTCGTAATATACTGAGGCTTTGAGGGATTCTCTTCGATCTTCAAACGTAATTTTCTGATGTGTACCGTAATCGTATTGTCATAACCAAAAAAGTCTTCTCCCCATACTTCATGACAAATCATCTCCTTACTGATGATTCGGTTCGGATTATTAACCAAGTACATGAGTAATTTGAATTCCTTGGCTGTAAACTCAAGAAGCGCACCGGCTTTTAGCACTTCTCCTGTTTCCTCATTGATCTCCACATCACCAAATCGAATCAGCCTTTTGGGTGCTGTATTTCTCATAGCCACTTGATCAAATGCTTTGAGCCTTGCCTTCAATCTAAAAGCCACTTCTTTGGCACTAAATGGCTTAGTGATATAGTCATCGGCCCCTAAGGCAAAGCCTAGAAGGCGATCCACTTCTTCTGACTTGGCAGATATGAAGAGTATGGGTACATCTTGGTGCTTCTTGAGTTCCCCGTATACGGTATAACCATCCATGTCTGGCAACATAATATCTAGGAGTACAATATCTGGCGACTCCTCCTTGAAAAGTGCAATGCCCTCTTCACCGTTGTTTGCTACCAAAATCGTGCGAAAACCCTCTCTCCTGAGGACTGTTTCTAAGATCTCCACAATTTCTTCTTCATCATCAATGAGTAACACTTTATATTTTTCAAAAATATGATTCATCCTTATCATTCCTTATGATTTTTTTCTGATTATATCACATGAATCCCCTGTATAAGTCCCTTCTTTTGAATTTAAGATGGATTTAAGACATTGTTTATATGAATTAAAGATTACGCCATTAGACTAGTGTGAGTGAGAAATAATATAAAATTCAAGGAGCGGTAAAATGGATATCAAATTAATCTTTGCAATTATTACTATAACATTAGCACTCGTATTCTATACAGTGGGTGTATTTGGGGAAAGAAAATCAAAAAGCCTTACGAAAAAACATGTGATCATCTTCTGGCTAGGTCTTCTTTGTGATACAACAGGAACAATCACAATGAGCTTCATCGCTAAAGCGGGTGGGAGTGCTATCTCACCTACAAGCCAAATGATTCACGGTGTCACAGGATTCCTCGCGATTGTCCTTATGATCTTCCATGCTGTTTGGGCATCATGGGTATTATACAAAGATGACGCACACAAAAAAGAAACTTTCCACAAGTTTAGTATTGCTGTATGGCTCCTCTGGCTCATCCCTTACTTTGTAGGAATGTTCATCGGAATGGCTGGCTAATACGCTTTCAACATAATAAAGGCACCTCTTCTCCCCAGAAGAGGTGCCTTTATTATGCTTTATTGATGATAAGCACGCCAGAATCCACCCTGTTCATTGATCATTCCCTTAAGTTCTGTATAAGGAATCTTGAAAGTAACAAATCCCATGGCATAAGGTCCAATCTCATAAGGTGCATAATAGATGTAAAGATTATTCTCATCTACATAGAATGCCTGATTCGGTGCAATGGTAATCTTGGCATCAGAGAAAAGTCCCTCATAAGCAGGATCTTTTTGCGCCTGTTCTGTCATGATCTGCTCAATGCGACTCTTCCAGTGACTATTGGATAAGAACAGATCATCTAATTCATAAAATGCACCATCTCCAAGATCAATCACTGGTGTACGTCTCCCGGGGAGTGGGTGCGCCCCGCCAAAGTAATAGATAGAATTCCAAATGTTAGGAATGAGCAGATTGTCTTTGTAAAATTGGATATCAAATCCGCTGTCATAGGTATAGGTTCCGAAGTCCTCTTGCTTCTTGAGCGTTTCTATAGGAACAGGTAGAAGCTTCTGGTTGATCAGAAGTGCCACGTCCCCGTTTCCCTCTAACACAACTTGTGGATAATACGCAAGATAATTGAGATCTGGCTTATATTTATTACTCGTGACAGCCTTCCCCTCACTCAGAATGATCTTTTCATTTGGGCTATAAATCACCTTACCATCTGGTGTCAAATAAGAGGTATGCTCATCTATAGTCGCACGAATGACTTGCCCCTCTTGCACCATCGTCCCTGCACCTTTGACCCGTGGCAAATCTGCTATAGGTCTTCCTGCCAGATCAATAAAGAATGTCTCCTGTGTATCATAGGCTGATGCTTTGTCCTCCTCATAGTCGGATACCCCATTGTAGACAAAGTCTGTCAGGATCTTGCCCTTGGTATCCCCTATGGCAAAGA
Source organism: Cellulosilyticaceae bacterium (assembly GCA_051650265.1). Lineage (GTDB taxonomy): Bacteria > Bacillota > Clostridia > Lachnospirales > Cellulosilyticaceae > JBOFEH01. The sequence goes on along the minus strand of JBOFIR010000181.1, from coordinate 4,268 downwards.
GGCTTCCAGCCTCTGGGTTGGCACGGTCACTGGCTTTACCTAGCGCAACACGCCCATCTCCAAGATAACGTACTTCATTGTAAATTGGCTTGTAGATCCACTGCCCGTGGGCATCTATCAGTCCTTGTTGTCCTCTAAAGGACTCCGCTGTTCCTGCCACAGCCACACTATCTTCAAAAGCCTCAGCTGTCTTGAACTGTGCTGGAATGACTACTTTCCCTTGGCTGTCAAGATAGCCCATCAGCCCGCCTACCTGCTCACTATAAATCATACGATCATCTTGGTATCCATAGACTACAGGGTAATCTATAGCTGTGATCACCTTACCACTTTGATCAATGAGCTGGTATTTGCCAGCCTCTGTACTTACCAAAGCTTTGGCATCCTCAAAGCCATATGCATTGCTATACTGAGGTTTGATCACCTCTTTACCCTTTTGGTCGATATAGCCATACTGACTTTGTCCCTCCTTGCCAAGTGCCATCACAAGTGCCAAATCATCTTGGTAGTCCGCTACATAACTGTAGCGCTTCTTCGTGAGCACCTTGCCATTTGTCTTCAGCACACCCATGCCCTCTTTGTCTGTAAAGATCACAAGTCCATCTTTTGGCTGACCTAGAGACTGGTATTTCAAAGGAATCACAATCTTACCATTCCCATTAACTGCACCAAAAAGGTCGTCCTTTTGGACAATGCCAAAACCTTCATCAAAAGCCATAGCACTTTCATATGTTGGTGGGATCACCCATTTGCCTTGAGGGTTAATATACCCATAAAAATTGCCTGCTTTTGTATAAGTCAGAGCTGGAAAAAGCTGCACCATCTCATCTGCGCGTAGCCCCCAGTTTCCTAGCATACTGATACAAAGTAACAACACTACAAGTCCACTGAAATAGCGGCGTTTCATACAATCACCTCTTTACTTATTTTTACCTAGTGTGGTTTGATTAGATAGATTTTATACCAATTACTTCCTTTTTAAATAAAGTTTTACACATGTTTTATCTTATTTTGTACACACTAAACCATATGCACGGGTACAAAAGGAGGTTTTTATGAACGCAGTTTTATTCTTTATCGTAGTCTTCGTGACCAATATCATACAAGGCATTACAGGATTTGCCGGAACAGTACTTGCCATGCCATTTTCCATCATGCTTTTGGGAATCGATGTGGCCAAGCCACTCCTTAATATCATCACACTGGTGGCCTGCGTCATCATCGTCTGTGAATCCTACAAAAATATTGTCTGGAAAGAGTTTATCAAAATGACTGCCATCATGCTCGTAGGGGTCTTCATTGGTGAATATATCTATACCCTCTTCCCTGTCGATGTACTCCTTACCATCTATGCAGCTTTTATCATTTTTCTTGCCCTCAAAGGTCTTTTCATGAAAAAGGAACGTGACTTACCTGAATATTTTCTTATTGCAATCATCGTAGCTGCTGGGATTATCCACGGTATGTTCATCTCCGGCGGACCACTGCTCATCCTCTATGCAGCCAAACGACTCCCTGAGAAAGCTGAGTTCCGCGCCACACTCGCCCCCGTCTGGATTGTGCTCAATGCCTATATCCTCATCAAGCAAGTGATGGCAGGCCTCATTACCACTCAGATCGTGACTTTCTCTTGTATCAGCATCCCAATCCTCATTGCCGCCATCATCATCGGCAAAAAACTCTATACCCGTATGAGTCAGGAGACATTCATGACAATCTCCTATATCTTGCTGTTGATCTCAGGTATTAGTCTGATTCTCTAATACCTGCACTATTTGAACCACAACAAAACAGGGGGCTGTGCCCCCTGTTCTTATGTGCGTTTATAAGTAGCTACCATCTTGGCCAGGGCTGCTACATACGTATCTCCTAGCATCCCCTCTTTGAGACGCCACTTCCAATTCCCACCTAAGGTTGATGGTGTATTGATCCGTGCCTCACTCCCCAATTCTAAGAAGTCCTGAAGTGGTACCACGACCAGATCTGCTACGCTTTGATAGGCCAGCGCAATAAGTCTTTGACAACAAAGTTGATCTTGTGGGATATAGGCATAGTCCTCTGCCATATGTCGGTCTGCCTCTGGTAGTTTTTCATACCACCCTTTCAAGGTATCATTGTCATGAGTTCCTGTATAGACCACGCAGTTGTGATCATAGTTATGTGGCAGATAGTCACTATCTTCTCTTGCATCAAAGGCAAACTGAATCACCTTCATGCCGGGGTATCCCGTCTGCGCGAGAAGCTTTTTCACACTCTCTGTCAGATACCCTAGATCCTCTGCTATGATACGCACATCCCCCAGCTGCCTTTTGATAGCTTCAAACAACTGATACCCAGGCCCTGTCTGCCACTTGCCAAACTCTGCCGTTTCATCTGCTGCAGGAATAGCATAGTAGGCATCAAATCCTCTAAAATGATCAATCCTCACCACATCATAGAGCTTGAAACAGTGTCTGACACGGCTAATCCACCACTTGTAATCTTGCGCTTCGTGCTTCTCCCAAACATACAGTGGATTGCCCCAGAGCTGTCCCGTTGCTGCAAAAGCATCTGGTGGACAGCCTGCTACGCTAATGGGGGCTTTCTTCTCATCGAGCAAGAAGAGGTCGCTTTGCGCCCAAGTATCCACACTATCTAGTGCCACATAGATAGGGATATCCCCAATAATCTGGATCCCCTGTGTATGGGCGTAGTCCTTAAGGGCCTGCCACTGACTCATAAATAAGTACTGGGTATAGGCGTAGAATTGCTTTTCCTTTTCAAGGCGTTTTGTATAAGCTATCATCGCCTCTGGCTCCCGCAATCGGATTGGCTCATCCCAAAGTTGCCATGAGCTGCCTCCAAAGTGATCCTTGAGTGCCATATAAAGGGTATAGTCCTCAAGCCAATAGGCTTCTTCTTTACAAAACTGCTCAAACTTTTCATCTTCTTTGGCTCCCGTTTTTGCAAAAGCTGCTTCTAGAAGTGGTTTTCTTGAACGATATACCTTTTCATAATCAATATAGCCTTCATTTTCTTCAAAATGCCAAGGCTTTGTCATCGCTTCATTGATGAGCCCTTCATCAATAAGTTGCTGTAAATCAATGTAATACGGATTCCCCGCAAAAGTCGAGAATGACTGATACGGTGAATCACCATACCCTGTAGGGCCTAGGGGAAGAATCTGCCAGTACTTTTGCCCCCCCGCCTTAAGCTGATCCACAAAGCGATACGCTTCTTTTGAAAAACATCCAATCCCATAAGGCGATGGTAAGCTCGCTATAGGTAATAACACACCACTTTCTCTCATGCAATCCACCCTCTTCAAATTGATCTTGCTTACTTTTATCCTTTTACCGCACCGACTGCGATACCTTTAATAATATGCTTTTGACACGTCAAATAGAAAATAACAATTGGAATAATAGCCAGTACAAGCATTGCCATCATGGCTCCCATATCAATCGAGCCATATCCCCCCTTAAGGTATTGGATGGCAAGTGGGATAGTCTTGTACTCCGTCCCAATCAAAAGATTCGGGAGCAAATAGTCATTCCATATCCACATAGTATTGAGAATAGCTACTGTAATAACAGTAGGTTTGAGCATAGGCAAGACGATCCCAAAGAAAGTCTGAATAGGATTGCAGCCATCAATAAGTGCTGCTTCCTCCACATCAATGGGGATCGACTTGACAAAGCCGCAAAACATAAATACCGAGAGACCTGCACCAAAGCCTAGATAGATGAAGATAATGCCCACAGGATTATCTAAATGCATCATATTGGCCACTTTACTCATAGTGAACATCACCATTTGGAAAGGTACAATCATAGAAAATACAAACAGATAGTACAGCGCTGTGTTAAACTTCGTCTTGACCCTAATAATGAACCACGCGGTCATAGACGTGAACAAAACAATCGCTGCCACAGAAAATACAGTGATAAAAAGTGACCATCCAAAGGCTTGTGGGAACCCTGTCTTGGTGATCCCTGTCACATAGTTTGCAAGTCCCACAAAAGTCTCCCCTGTCGGTAGTACAAAAGGCGCATCACTAATATAGAGTTTTCCCTTAAAGGAATTCATCAGTACAATCAGAATCGGTGCAAGGAATAAGAGTGCCAAGACTGTGGTAAAGAGCATGAGTACGCTATTAAGTGGTGAATCTTTGGCCTTTGGTTCATATGTCTTCTCTTTTGCCATCAGTGCTCAACCTCCTTACGTCTTGTGAAAATAAGTTGTGGAATGGTGATCAGTGCCACAATCACAAAGAAAATCACCGCTTT
>JBOFIR010000180.1:0-10289 GCA_051650265.1 Cellulosilyticaceae bacterium | reverse complement strand
AAAGTAGAACAGATGTATGCCTACATTATGGCAACAGACCAGACGAGACCTCATAAATGGAGCTATACAGAGCTGATGCCACAAGATAAACAGTTTATTTCTGATATGTGGAGTAGTCATTACAAGCATAATGGTTGGGTGACAGATAAGCAGATTCCTGTTATTCATGATGAGTATGCACATGTGGCGTGTTACAATATTGGGGAACTAAGCAGGGACCTTGGTGTGCGTAACTGGTGGGGAGAAAATGTCAAACTGCTCTGGGATGAAATCTATGAGACAGAGGGGATGCTAGGTGGCGCCTTATGGGGTGGTATAGATGAAGTGTTCTATATTCCTGAAGGGGTAAAGCCGAGGTATCAAAACCATTCTGATGGAACAGCCACAGGCTATGGCGAATGGGGCAGTGTGATGGATGTCTATAGACGGCTTAAGCCAGAGGCATGGTTGACAAAGAAAGCCTATTCACCTATACGAATTGATGAGCAGAAGGTCTGCATAAAGGATGGCTATAAGCTAGAGATACCTGTGGAGAATCGTTTCATGCATACTTGCTTGAGTGAAGTAGCGCTTACATGGACTGTGGGAGACATGACAGGAAAAGTGATGCTGCCAGAAATCAAAGAACGTGAGTGGGGTATGATTGAACTAGAGGATAAGAGGTGGTATGGGCATGAACAGATTCTGCTCACATTCTATAGTCAAGATGGCATACTGATTGATAGTTATAGGATCCCTCTTGTAGTGCCTCAGAGAAAAACAATGCCACCTATGATAGGCGCACCTGTATTGAAAGAGGTGGATGGGCAGATTCATATAGAAGGTGAAGCTTTTGAACTCGTATTAGATACGCACACAGGTAAGATTCAGAGTGGTAAGTACAAGGAACAGTTACTTCTTGTAGGTGGACCACACCTCCATGTAGGTGGCAAGGAACTAGGAGTATGGTTACTCGATCAGGAAACCGGTATCCAGATTCAGCACACCAGTTCACAGGTGAAGGTGAGTACAAGAGGAAGCTATGGTGATCTAGCAGTGAAGTTCGTGATGGCAATCAGCGACAATGGCGTGATGGAAACGCACTATGAGATTCTTGGTGAAGTGGATGAGAAACGTCTGTATGAGGTTGGCCTATCCTTTGAAGTGAATGCGGCAATCAAAGCTGTAAGCTGGGAGAGAAAAGGGCTTTGGTCAGTGTATCCCAATGACCATATCGGAAGGCTAGTAGGAACGGCATACAGAGTCAGAAAAGATGCACAGGAATGGAGGGACCAGTATGGTGTGAAACCGTGCTGGCCATGGAAAGAGGATATGACAAACTACTTTTTGTATGAAGATTCAGTAACGGATTCTAACCAGCATCAAGTCACCAATGATTTCAAGACCATGAGAGAATATATCTTGGAATATGATGTGCTCTTTGAAGAGGGAGCGGCTAAAATCCATGTGGTATCCCAAGCAGACCATGCAGCGCGCATTGCATGGGAACATGAAAATAGGGCAATTTTGATCATTAACAACGACTGGAGCTATACCGAGCATTATATGGGGAATTATGAGAAAAAACCAGCAACCTTAAAAACAGGAGATACGGATAGTATAATTATACAACTCTTGCAATAAAAACTGATAGAATAGAGATAAAATTTTATATTTTTAAGAATAAAATAAATATATTTACTAAGGTATAGTAAAATGATAGGATTGGGTAAAAGGCCCTAAAGTATTTAGGGGAACTATACAAGGGGGAAGAAAAAATGAACACACGTCAAATCTGGGTTGATCGGACAATCAAGATTGCCTATCCAGTGCTTTATAATCTCGCAAATAACACACTTAAGGTAAATATGCCAATGAAAAAGCATGCGCACAGTGATGATCGACAGTACTGTACCTATTTAGAAGCTGTTGGGAGAACATTGTGTGGGTTCACTGCTTGGTTTGAAGCTGAACATTTAGAGGAAGACGAACAAAAACTGCGGGATCATTATTTGAAGCTCACAATTAGAGGACTTAAAAATGGATTTGATGAAACATCGCCAGATTTTCTTTATACCAAGAAGGATGATAACTACTTACCACAGGTATTAGTAGATACGGCCTTTTTGGCATTGGGATTAATGCGTGCAAAAACATCGTTGTGGGAGCAGTTAGATCAGAAGACCAGACAGAATATTATCAAATATTTTAAAGAGACAAGGGACATCCAACCTTGGTTTAACAACTGGCTTTTATTTAGTTGCATGGTAGAGGCATTTTTCCATGCGGTGGGAGAACCATGTGATATGATGCGCATTGACTTTGGGATCAAGCAAATGGAGCAGTGGTATGTGGGAGATGGACAATACAAGGATGGCAAAGAATATCATGTAGATTACTACAATAGCTTTGTCATTCACCCATTTTTGATAGCGATTTTAGAAGAAGTAGGTACAGATTATAGGGATTATCAAGGGCATTATACGGTCATGCGCAAAAGAGCACAGCGCTACGCCAAGGTACAAGAGATGGCTATTAATACAGATGGTACTTTCTGTGCAGTAGGTAGATCTATTGTCTATCGCTGTGGTGCATTCCATCACTTAGCACATATGGCACGTGGCAAGGCCTTGCATGAAGACCTCACTGAAGCTGGCGTAAGATGTGCACTCACAGCTATGATTACAAGATGTATAGATGCGCCGCACACCTTTGACGAAGCAGGGTGGCTCAACATTGGTCTCTATGGCAACCAACCTGATCTAGGTGAAAGCTATATCTCGATAGGTAGCCTATATCTATGTACCTTTGCCTTTTTACCATTGGGGCTAGATGCAGATGATACATTCTGGACAGATGCAGATGCGCCCTATACGATGCAAAAAATCTGGAGTGGCATGAACGTAGCGGCAGACCATGCGCTTTACCAATAAGACAAAATACACACAATAAATAGGATGAGAGATAAAAGGGACTTTTATGAACAACAAAGATAAGTATTCAATCAAAGCAACTATTGCAGAGATAGGTCTGCAGTATAACCAAGACCAGTACCAGACAATCTGTCAACAAGAACCGGTATTTACTCAAAAGCTCTGGGCTTGGAAGGGAGATCAGGCATGCTCTGAAATCGTACTTCTAACAGCAGACAAATCGGTGAAGGTAGAGGTGGAAAAAGGAGATTTCAGTAACGGCGTACATAGCATCCCAGCTTCCCAGACCAAGGTATCTTTTATCAAAGAAGCTAAAGGCTTTGTAGGCCATGCAGGGTGGTATGCTCACAACCCAGATGGGATCATGCCAACGGGACCAAAGGAAGCATTTGCAGATATTATCTTTACAGAAGAACCTATGCAGATAGAGCCAGAGCGTGTACAGTCACTTTGGGTGACATTTGATATTCCTAGAGACGCTGAGGCAGGAGACTATGTAGGTGAAATCAAAATATTAGTAGATGGGGAGCCAATCTGTTTTACATATGAGATTGAAGTGTTGGAGGCGGTACTTCCTCTGCCAGAGGACTATTTGTTTGGGGTGGAGTATTGGCAACATCCTTATAATGTGGCGGAGTATTATGGTGTTGAACCATTTTCACCAGCACATTTAGAGATTTTGAAGAGCCATATGTCTTTGTATAAACGTCTGGGAGGGAAAGCGATTACAGTATCGATTGTAGAAGAAGCTTGGGGTGGTCAAACCTATAGTAAGCATGCGATTCATTACCCTTCTATGATCAAGTGGATCAAACAAAAAGATGGCAATTGGCGATTTGACTATGATCATTTTGATAAATGGGTGATGCTATGTCAAGAGCTCGGGATAGGTGATCAGGTGATCTGCTATAGTATGATGCCTTGGAAAAACGAAATTCTGTATACAGATGAAGTCACACAGACACAACAAGTCTATGTAGCAAGTGTCGACAACCGCGAGCAATATGAGGCTATATGGATTCCTTTCCTAGAAGCTTTTGTGGCGCATGTAGTGGAAAAAGGGTGGTTTGACCAGATCTATATGGGATATGATGAAAGACATCAGATGGAAGTTGCTTTCCAGACTGTAGATCAGGTAAAAAATGCAGCAGGTCAGACCCTAAAGAAAGTAGCAGCATTTAACGATTTTATTGGCAATGCAAAAATCTTTGACCAATTAAGTAGCGCAAGTATTGGGTTAGAGGAAATCAGAGAGAGTCTGCCTGCTTATATGGAAGTTGCAAAAAAGAGAAAAGAAGAAGGCAAGAAAACCACCCTGTATACAGCAACGGAACATTTTCCAAATAGCTTTATCAAATCTGCACCTGTAGAAAGTTACTGGACGATTATGTATGCAGGATCTATTGGGGCAGATGGTTATTTGAGATGGGCCTTTGACGCATGGGTGGAAGATCCCTTAGAAGATGGGACACATTCGGCTTTTCAAGCGGGAGACTGTTTCCTAGTCTATCCTGATGAAAAAACGAGCGAGAATAAAGTATCAAAATACGCTGTAAGACTTGCAAAATTAGATGAAGGTGTACGCGACATCAATAAGCTGTATTATATGAAGAAGATGTGCCCAGAGCTAGAAGCACCTATTGCGGAGCTGTTGGCAACGGTTAAAAGTACCTATGACTATGAGCAGGTAGAAACCCCACAGAGCTGGGCGGTAGCAGGTAGACCAGCCAAGTGGGCGACGCAAGAAACAAAACAGGAGATGCTCTGCGACATGAAACGCTTAAAGGAAGGCATTAAGACGCTTAGTAAACAGTACCAAGCAAAGTTGAGCGTGCTTGGACGTACTGAACTTTAGGGGGGAAAGTGGTGAATAAAAGTCAACTTTTAAAAGGGATTACAGCAGGTAAGCCTTTAGTTTTTCACATGCCGTACACGCAGTATTACGAGCAGGTTCCATATATTCAGGAGCAGTTTAAGCAGTTAGAAGCAGCGGCGGAGCAAGATGGTGGCATACCGGAGCTCAGTTATGAGAAGTTTAAGCTATACTGGGCGACAGGGGATAGAGAGATTTATCAAGAGGTATATTATGAGAAGCGCAAACAATTACTTATGTATAGCTTACTACTGTGGCGAAGTCCCGATCATCCACGATACAAAGAAACTCTGGAAAATATTTTATGGAGTATTTGTAGTGAACCTATGTGGGCATTGCCTGCACACTTTACCAATCGCTACGGGGATCTACCACTAGAAGCCTATGATACACTCATTGACTTATTTGCAGCTGAGACTGGCTTTGCACTAGCTGAAGCACTACGTCTTTGTGAACCGTATATCGATAAGAAGTGTGCGGCATACGTGAGACTACAACTCCACAAACGCATGATTATACCGTTCTTAGATGGTAACACCTTTTTCCGTTTTGAGACGATGCCAAACAACTGGTCAGCTGTGTGTGGTGGTGCACTAGGCTGTGTGGGGATGCTTGTACTAGAAGATGAGGAAAAGCTGACTAACTTTTTGCACCGCGTCGTTTCGTGTATGGAAGTTTATCTGGAATCATTTGGTGCGGATGGTGTTTGTGTAGAAGGTGTAGATTATTGGACTTATGGATTTGGTTTCTTCGTTTGCTTTGCCGATTATCTCAAAGTACGAACAGGTGGAAGGATTGATTTGTTCAACGATGAGAAAGTCAAGCAGATTGCTCTTAACCAACAGGTGTACTATTTAGCGAACAATTATACCATTAGTTTTGCAGATGGGCGTGGTGTAGGGAGTTATCGTCTTGGGTTAGGCATGTATCTTAAGCGTTGCTACCCAGAGGTAGTCTTACCAGATATGATGTATGCGCAAAATGTCCTAGAAGATTCGTGCTACAGATTCTGTCTTGCACTCAGGGATATGATTTGGTATGATCCCGATTTTCAGTGGACACAAGAGAAGAAGCAGTCACAGTGGCTCAATGAGGCGCAGTGGTTTGTCTCTCATGGAGAATCACTCATCTTAGTAGCCAAAGGCGGACATAATGGGGAAAGTCATAATCATAATGACTGCGGCTCTTTTATACTGTACAAAAATGGTGTCCCCATGCTTGAAGACTTAGGCGCGGGAATCTATACTGCGGTGTATTTTTCTGATAAACGGTATGAGATCTTTGTGAATCGTTCGGGGAGTCACAATGTGCCTATGGTAGATGGATTAGAACAATGTGCAGGTGAGGCTTATAGGGCAGAGATAGTAGAAGTAAGCTTTGGTGATAGCGATACATTTGGCGTAGAACTCAAAGCATGCTATCCTACAGTACAACTCATGACATTGCAGCGTAGCCTCAGACATGATAAGGCAAAAGGATGTATTCTGCTTGAAGATGTAGCAAGGTTTAACGGTGTAGGTACAGTGAGTGAGCGCTTTGTGAGTCATTCGCCAATCTTGATAGAGGGAAGAAGTGCAATTATTAGAAATGGGGGGGAAGTACTACGTCTTACTTTTGATGAGGATGATATACTCAAAGTGTTACAAGAAAGCTATGAAACACATAAGGGGGATATACGTATAGCATACATTCTTGAAGTAACAAAATATGGAAGTACTTCACATATTAGCTATCATATAACCATGGAATAAAAGTATAGGGAGACAGGCAGTCATTGATTTGAGGGATGTGTATGGCTATAATAAAGGTAATCTGATTAGAAAGTAGGTAGCATTTATGAATGAGCAAGGTCATACATCAAAGTTAGATAGTATCTATGACGATACCAAAATGCGCACCTTAGAACATCTTCATAAGTTAAAATATGCAGAAGATCGAGGACGCATTGAGTCAGACCGAATCTTTCAGTATTTGCAACAAACGATTGATTGTTTACAACTTTGTATTGACCATTTGCCCCATGAATCAGCTGCGCGTCAGCGCTATGCCAGATACAAGGATGAGCTTGGTGAACTGGGTGAGGAAGTCATAAAACTTACTCAACCACACAGATGGTAATTGAACTACCCAAAGAAGAGGGTGTTGCGCAATTAACCGATTAGGTTAGCTGTGACAACACCCTCTTCTTGTTTATAAGTATTAAAAGGTAGAAGCTAATCTCTACACACGTTGTTATATTAAGTGCAAATAGGGTTATTGTAAAAATAAGGTATGAAACAATATAAAATAATGTCGAAACAGAACAAACAAATAGGTAAGAACATAGAATGTAGTGTATAAAGTCTAATTGAGGGGTGAATGTTATGGCGAGTAATTATTATTGGACCAATGGCGCTAGTAACTGTACAGGAAATGGTTCTTGTGGTTGTCAGATGCCTTATATAGGACCTAATGGGAATTGGTTTGTAGGATGTACCGATACTGGGGTACCGGCACAAGGACCAACGGGACCAGCAGGACCAGCTGGGGGACCAACCGGTCCGACAGGAGCCACAGGAGCAACAGGTGCAACGGGCCCAACAGGGTATACAGGAGCAAGTGGATTGATAGGAGCAACTGGTCCAATAGGACCAACAGGTCCTGCAGGAGGACCAACCGGACCAACAGGACCAACAGGATATACAGGTGCCAGTGGCGTAACAGGAGCAACAGGAGCCACAGGACCAACAGGGCCAACAGGACCAACAGGAGCCACAGGGCAAGCTGGATTTACGCCGGTTATAGGTGTAAATGGTAATTGGTTTATTGGCCCAACGGACACAGGGGTTCCGGTCACAGGATCAACAGGATCAACAGGACCAACAGGACCAACAGGAGGTATAGGACCAACAGGACCAGCGGGTGGGCCAACAGGAGCTACAGGAGATACAGGAGCTACAGGGCCAACAGGAGTAACAGGGCCAACAGGAGCTACAGGGCCAACAGGAGCTACGGGACCAACAGGAGCTACAGGGCCAACAGGGGCTACGGGGCCAACGGGACCAACCGGGCCAACAGGTAACACATTAACAACAAGTAATGCTTTTATTGTTCAAATAGCTGCAACAACAGTTGCGGATCAAGCAGCTATTCCATTGGCAACGAATGTAGCACTTAATGGAACTAATATTTCACATAGTGCAGGTTCTGCCAGTATTGTATTAGCACCTAATGCACAGTATTTAGTAACTTATAGAGCAGTTGGTAACAATATTGTTGCAGGTCTTGATCAGGGCGTAAATTTGGCATTAAATAGTGTGGCCATTCCAGGAACAACGGTTGTAGGAAGTGGTAATGGTTATAACTATAGTCCAGAATTAACTGGGACTGCTATTGTTGTGACTGGTGCAGGGACTAATATTGTGACATTGGTTAATAACTCAGGTGGGAGTAGAACATTCTCAGAAGTTCAAATTTCACTAGTACAACTTGCATAGATTATAAAAGCTCTTGAGAGTTTTCAAGAGCTTTTATATAATAAAATGCTTTAATAAGGTGGGTAGGAACATGAAGGTGGTTGTTAAGATAAAGTTTAACGTACCGTATACACAGTTTAAAAATCCATTTGTTGAAGAAAGGCTCACACAGCAATGGATTGAACAAAGATTATCTGTTTTTATGAAGTATACTTATAAAAGTTTAGTCAGACAAAGTAATCAGCAATTTAAGGCATTTGTTCTATATGATCCTAAGAGTGAAGAAGTTTTAAAAGAGGAACTTAATAAGTATGACGGACTCAACACAAATATTGTATTCACCCATGATTTTGAGAAAGATATAGAAGAATATATTGGAAATGAAGCTTGTTTTGCGATGCTTTATTTGGATTCAGACAATATGATTCATCCTACTTTTGTACAACGTGTGTATGATATGCCTATAGAGGATACGGAGGTGATCATTAGTCAGAGAGGGTATGTATATGAAGAAATCAATCACAGGGTTAGTTTGTACTATTATGGGGCACCAGATACTTTTTATACCCTTATTTATCCAACAAAACAGTATTTTGAAGGGTTTAGATATAATTACCCCTGCAATCAATACGGGGATGTGATACACGGTAATTATTTGCTTAAACTTAAGTATAGAGTATTTAAAGAAAGGATGTTTATCGTCACAATTCATGGTAAAAATGTTTCACATGATATAGAGCGCATGTTTGGATATAAAACAGTACAGGGTTTTTTAGAAGAAGGGATAGAGAAAAAAAGTGTACTGGAAGATTATCAAATAGAAGGCTAGGGTGTAAGTCAAATAGAAGCATAGAGAAGCTCTCTTAAGTGTAGGTAACTTAAGGGAGTTTTTTGAATCTCAAACAAAAAAGTAATAGTATAACAAAAAAGTATTAGTTTTTTAAAAGGAAGTGTAAAAAAGTATTAGAAGCTATCAAAAAAGTGAATTTAATGAAAACTGAAAATGATATATAATAATCACATGATAAATATTATGTATGAGAAGTTGGAATTAGGGGAAGGGGAGACGTATATGAATTTAAGAAAGTTTATGGTATTGTCACTTGCTACAACGATGGTAATGGGGACGTTTACAGGATGTACGCCTAGCAAAACAGTGGAAACAGGAAGTGTAGAAGCATCTGATAAAACACAGTCAGGGGATCAAAAAGCCGAGGAAAAGGTAACACTTCAAGTTGCGACATGGGACTTAGCAGCCAATCCAGGGATTACAAATTCAGTGAAGGCTTTTGAAGCACAAAATCCAAATATCAAAGTAGAGATCATCGATATTGCCAGTGCAGATTATACACAAAAGCTAAGTGTTATGCTCAATGGGGGAAGTAAACTCGATGCATTTTGGATCAAAGATGCAGATACAACAAAGAGTTTATTTGATAAAGGGCAAATCGCAGACCTCAAGACATACATCGAGAAAGACGGTGTTGACCTTAGTGCTTACAATGGACTTGCCAACAACTTTACCATGCCAGGTGGTGAGATTGTAGGTCTTCCAGCACGTACAGACTACTATGTCTTATATTACAACAAAGATATTTTTGATGCAGCAGGGGTCCCATACCCTTCAAATGATATGACATGGGATGAATTTGAAGCAACAGCCAAGAAGATTACCACAGGAGAAGGTGCAGCCAAAAAATATGGTGCACTCATCCATACATGGCAAGCATGCGTTGCAAACTGGGGCGTGCAAGATGGGAAACATACGATCATGGATACAGAATATAGCTTCTTGAAGCCTTATTATGAGATGGTTTTACGTATGCAAAATGAGGATAAATCTATCATGGATTATGCGACTTTGAAAACCGGTAATATCCATTACTCAAGTCCGTTTTTAACAGGCAATGTAGGGATGATGCCTATGGGATCATGGTTTATGACAACCATCATTAGCAAGATTCAAGAAGGTGAAAGTAGTGTCAAATGGGGTGTTGCGACATTGCCGCATGCAAGTGATGTAGAAGCGGGCTATACGGTAGGATCAGC